>CAYYUT010000242.1:0-5915 GCA_964474935.1 uncultured Spirochaetales bacterium | reverse complement strand
AGCATCGGAGCCCCAAACGACGGAGTCCCGAGCAACGGAGTCCCAAACAACGGAAACCCGAGCACCGGAGCCCCAGACAACGGAGCCCAGAAAAAGTGAGCGCCCGAAGCGGGGGCCCGCTCGGGCGCTCGGAGAGTCGAAGGTCGAGCGGGGTGGCTAGAGGCGCCCCAGCCGACGGACCCGCCGGGCCATCCCGGTCACCGCCAGGCCGATCGGAAGCAGCATCGCGCCCGACGGCTCGGGAATCACCACGCCGGTGGGCGGATCACCGGCACCGGCTGCGACGGTGCCCTTCACGACGAGCTTGGAGCCCAGCACGACGAGGTCGCCGCGGGTCGCCTTCACCTCGACGCCCAACACGTCGTCGTTCAGCAGGCTCACCTCGACGCCGCCGTCGAAGAGCGAGAAGCCGACGTTGCCACTGTCGAGAATGCTGCCGTCCTCGAGCGAGATGGTGAGGCTCTCGCGGCGGTCGAAGATCGCGTCGTCGGTCGCCAGCACGTACAGGTAGGCCATCTCGGGCGTGAAGTTCTCGATCACGTGCTCGTACTCGAGTACGGACGGGGCCGCGATCTTGCCATCGCCGAGACCGCCATCGCCCACGTCCACGAGGTCGAAGGCGAAGATGTCGTCGAACTGGAAGGTCGGGTCGTCGAGCGAGAGGTCGGCTTCGTCGAGGATCACCTGGAAGTGAGCGTCGCGCTCGCCGAGGTCGACGAAGGGGATGTCGAACTGCGACGACGTCAGGACGTCCACGAAGATGTCGGCCGCGCGGGCCTCGCTCGTCACGATCATCGCGAAACCGAGGCCGAGCCCCGCCACCAGACCGCGGACGCGGGAACCACGAGCTCGACCGCGTAGACCAGGGATTCGCACCATCCACAAGCTCCGTGTGGGTCGCCCCGTGTGGGTCGACCGCGTTGGTCTCGGGTCCCGCCTGGCGACGACCGCTCGGCCGCGCTCGGATGGAACCCTGACGCGGCGAAGTATACCACGCTCGAGGCCCCCGGGCGCAAGCCCTGATGAAAGACAATTCGATGGCGCCGACGAGGTGAAAGTCGAACGAGTCCGGTGGGTTGGGCGAGATCTGGCCCGCCGCGTCCGGGCCTGCGCAGCCTCCGGGCCAGAACCGGCGCGGCCGCCTCGAAGTACGCCCCACGCCGACGAGCACCGGTTCCCCCGGGTTCGTCACGCGACCGACACGTTCATGGCTCGGAAGGCGAAGAACCGGCGACGGTTCGGGGTCCTGTGCCAGATCGGGCCAGCCATTCGCGAGAATCGGGCAATCGGCGGCGTGAAATGGCCAGGCGCGATTCCCGTACCGGCCCTCGGGACCCCGCCCGGCTGGCTGGCGCTGGCCGGAGGCCTGCTGACCCTCGGGACGAGTCTCCTGATGGGAGCTCGGCGCCGCCGGCGCTGAGGCTCGCTCGGGGCACGCGAGGCGGGCTACGGTGCCCCCATGCCTGCCAGCGACCCCTTGCTCCGGATCGACCCGAGCCTGTTCCGTGACGAGGCGATCCACGACGAGACCCGGAACCTGAACCAGCTCGTCGAGGCGACCCTCGCGAAGCTCCCGCTCACGCACGAGCGTCCCGTTGCCGAGACGCGCGCCGAGCGGGAGTCGGGGGGCGGCCCGCTTCCCCTCGAGATCCTGGCCGAGGGGGTCGCCCGTTCGATCGAAGGTCCGGCCGGACCCCTGCGGCTGCGGCAGTTCGTGCCCGACGCGAGCCCCCGGTGCGTGTTCCTTCACATCCACGGCGGCGGTTGGGTGCTCGGCGCGGCCCACCATCAGGACAAGCTCCTGAAATTGTTCGCCGACCGCTGCCAGGCGGCCGTGCTGAGCGTCGAGTACCGGCTCGCACCCGAGCACCCCTACCCGGCCGCGCCCGACGACTGCGAAGCGGCCGCCCGCTGGCTGGCCGAGCGGGCCGCCTCCGAGTTCGGGACATCGAACCTGTTCGTTGGAGGCGAATCGGCGGGCGCGCATCTCGCCGCTCTCACCCTGATCCGGATGCGCGACCGTCACGGCTTCACCGGCTTCGCGGGCGCGAACCTCGTGTTCGGTTGCTACGACCTCGGACTCACGCCGAGCGCGCGCAACTGGGGCGACCGCAACCTGGTGATCAACACACCCATGCTGGAGTGGTTCGCCGAGCAGTTCGTTCCGGACGCGTCGCGGCGGCGCGATCCCGACGTGTCGCCGCTCTTCGCCGATCTCGGCGGTCTCGCTCCGGCGCTCTTCACGGTGGGGACCCTCGACCCGCTGCTCGACGACTCGCTCTTCATGGCCACGCGCTGGGCGGCGGCCGGCAACCCGGCGGAGCTCGAGATCTGTCCGGGCGGGATCCACGCCTTCATGGCCTTTCCGAACGAGCCCGGCCGCCTTGCGGTCGAACGGATGATGCAGTTCGTCCGGGATCGCTGCGCCGACGCCTGACCCGCGGACGCCCAACGGCCTCTGCGTTGCGTCGATCCCGGGCGCCTGTCGCCCGCCCGACCACTCTCGTTCCCACACGCAGCGGCGCTCCGGGTAGGCTGTCGGGCCGGAGGCGCTGGCGTGGGAGAGCTCTCGGGCAAGGTGGCGATCGTGACCGGCTGCGGCCGGCCGCGGGGCATCGGACGGGCCTGCGCCCGCGCTCTCGCCGCCGAGGGCGCGGCGGTCGTCGTCTCGGATGTCTGCCGCGAATTCGAGCCCGAGCTGCGTCTGCACGGGACAGGGAGCTGGGACGGGCTCGAAGACGCCGCTGCCGAGATCCGGGCCCTCGGTGCCGAGGCGCACGCGGTGCGTTGCGACGTCACGTCCAGGTCCGAGGTCGAGGC
The DNA here is from genome assembly GCA_964474935.1 of uncultured Spirochaetales bacterium. Taxonomy (GTDB): domain Bacteria; phylum Myxococcota_A; class UBA9160; order UBA9160; family JAFDDA01; genus CAYYUT01. The sequence goes on along the minus strand of CAYYUT010000242.1, from coordinate 3,095 downwards.
GCTGGTCGCCGAGACGGTGGCGCGTTTCGGAGGAGTCGACATCCTGGTGAACTTCGCCGGCTGCGCGGTCGGAGTGGGCGACCTCGCCATCATTCGCGAGGAGGCGTGGGACAAGACCATGGCGGTGAACGTCAAGGGGCCCTTCCTCTGTACCCAGGCCGCCGCCCCCGAGATGCGCAAACGCGGCGGAGGCAAGGTGGTGATGATGTCGTCGCAGGCGGGGCTGCGCGGTGGCGCACGCTACGGCGCCTACGCCGCCAGCAAGCACGCGCTGGTCGGTCTGACCCAGGTGCTCGGCGCCGAGCTCGCACCCGACGGGATCCAGGTGAACGCCATCTGCCCGGGCCTCGTGGACACCGATCTCGGCTTCGAGCAGTACGCGTTCCTGGCCGGCCTGGAAGGGCTCTCGATCGACGAGATCCGTCGCGAGCTGGTGAAGAAGATCCCGCTCGGACGCTTCGAGACTCCCGAGGACGTGGCGAACGTCTGTCTCTTCCTGGTGTCGCCCCACTCGGACTACATCGTCGGCCAGGCCCTCGCCGTCACCGGCGGCTACTCGAAGTGACGCACGGTCGGGTGGACGGTCGCGACGAAGGGAATCCCGAGAGGAGTTCCGTATGGACGACGTGAGCGGCGGCAAGCTGGTGGTCGAGGCGCTCGAAGCGCGTGGCGTGGAGCGCGTCTTCAGTGTCTCGGGCGGCCACATCAACCCGATCTACCTGCACCTCGAGAGCTCGCCGATCGAGCTGCTCACCACGCGGCACGAGCAGGCGGCGGTGTTCATGGCCGAGGCCTTCGGCCGCATGACGCGGCGTCCGGGCGTCGCGCTGGTGACCGCCGGGCCGGGCTTCACGAACGCGCTCTCGGCCGTGGCCAACGCGCACCTCGCCAACTCGCCCCTGCTCCTGATCTCGGGCGTGGTCGGCCTCGGGGCCGAGGAGAAGCTCGATCTCCAGGACATGCACCAGCTCCCCGTCGTCGAGCCGATGGTGAAGAAGGCGCTGGTCTGTCACACGACCGAGCGGATCGCTGAGTTCGTGGACATCGCCTGGCGGGTCGCGATGAGTGGTCGGCCCGGCCCGGTCTATCTCGAGCTGCCGATCGACGTGCTCGGCCGCGAAGTGGCGCGCGCGAGCGTGAGGCAGACCCACACCGAGGTCGAGCGGCATCCCGTCGACGTCGAGGGCGCATCCGAGCTGGTCGATCGGATCGCCGCTGCCGAGCGCCCGGTGATGATCGCCGGGAGCGGGGCCTGGTACGCCGATGCCGGGAATGCGCTCCTGCGCTTCGTGGAGATGACGGGCATTCCGGTGTTCACCTCGACCCTGGGGCGGGGGCTCGTGCCCGACACCCATCCCCTCTGCTTCGAGTCGTCGCTCCCGGTGCGGCCGGGGGCGGGCTCGGCCGCCGACTCGGGCGCCGACCTGCTCGTCCTGCTCGGAAACCGGATCAGCCTCTATTACGCCTTCGGCGATCTGTTCGCGCCGGACGCCACGATCGCCCAGGTGGATTCGGAGCCCGAGGAGATCGGCCGCAACCGGAGTGTGGCGCTCCCGATCGTGAGCGACGTGCGGGCGCTCGTCGAACGCTGCGGCGAACGCGTGGCACGGCTCGGGCTCGGCGATCGTCTGCGCGAGCGCTTCGCGCCCTGGGTCGACTTCCTCGAGCAGAAGCAGTCCGAGGCCCGCGCGCTCACCGCCCCGAGCTGGGAGAGCGAGGCGGTTCCGATCCATCCGCTCCGGCTGATGGCCGAGGTCGATCGCTTCATGGAGCGCGACGACGACGTGGTGGTCGTCGACGGGGGCGATACCCAGGTGTGGATGGGGATGACGCGCACCGTGCGGCGCGCCGGCCACTATCTGGATTCGGGTCTCTACGGCTGCCTCGGCGTGGGCCTGCCGTACGCTCACGCGGCCAAGCTGCACCGCCCCGGTTCGCGTGTGTGCCTCGTCACCGGCGACGGGTCGATCGGCTTCAACTTCATGGAGTTCCAGACGGCGCTCCGCAAGGACATTCCCGTGGTCACGGTGATCTCGAACGATTCGGGCTGGGGAATGATCCGCCACAGCCAGGTCGTGAAGCTCGGCCATTCGATCGACGAGGGCTCCGAGATCGGCTGGGTGCCATATCACGACCTGGTGGCCGCGCTCGGGGGATTCGGGTGCGAGGTCGACCAGCCCGGCGACGTCGCGCCGGCGCTCGAGGCCGCGTTCGCGAGCGGTCGCCCGGCCTGCGTGAACGTGCGCACCGACCCGAAGCCGGTGAGCCCTGGGAGCATCGCGCTCGCCATGATCGGTGGCTACGCGATGCCCGGCGTCGGCTCCGAGGGTTGAGCGCGCTGCAGGCCGGCCCGTCCGGCCTAGCCGGACTCGAGGCCGCTGCCCGAGCCTCGCACGCACCAGATCCGGGCGCTCTGGACATCGGGATCGGGTGACGACTGGACCGAGCCGTTCGCCATCACGAGCGACACGAAGGCTTGACCGCCCGACAGCACCACGCTCCCCGTCCAGAAGACGTCCGCCGGGTCGAGCCCGATGAACGGGTGTCCCGGGGCGAACCCGTTCCCGATCAGGCTCGTGAGCTCGTGCGCGAGGGGCAACCGCCAGCCCCGGCGGTCCCCGACGAAGAGGTTCGTGCAAACGGTGTGGGCACTGCGAAGACTGACGAAGAACGGTGATTGAGGCTCGCGCAGCCACACGAGGTCGGTCTCGCGGTCGACTACGGCCCGTCCGTGCATCGTGAGAGCCAGACGTGCGCCGGGCCGATCCTGGCGGAGCCACGGCTTCGCGAGGGCGCCCGAGGCCACGAACACCGTGGCGAACAGCAGGACCAGTGCGAGCGGTCGGCGGCGACGCATGACGGCGGTGGCCCCGGCCCGCGGGATCGCTCGTCGAAGCTTCATCGGGCGTCCTCCCTGGCGGCCCGGCCCGTCGTGGGTCGGGGGTGGGTGAGAGGCGGATGGCGCACGGGCCGCCGGCCCAGTCTACGGGCCGATCTGTCCGGCCGGAAAGGGGTTTTCGGTGCGACGTCCCGGGTTCGTGGAAGCGGACCCGGTCCGGGTGTGACATACGTCGAATGCGTGTTCAGATATTTTC
>CAYYUT010000241.1:0-5920 GCA_964474935.1 uncultured Spirochaetales bacterium | reverse complement strand
CCACCCCTTCCGGAGCCATGCCCGCGACGCGACACATGATCTGCACGTCCTGGTAGTGGGTGGAGCCGTCCGCGCTCCACAGCTCGCCGACGTGGCGGACGAAGGCGCTCCCCTTCACACCGTAGATGCCGTCCAAGTGATGACGGATCTCGCCGAAGCTCGTTCCCGGCATCGGGCTGTGGAAGATGATCTCGGTCCCCATGTAGAGCCCGCGTCCGCGTCCGTCGCTGCCCGGCTCGCCGTGCTGCCAGGTCTCGTAGCCGCCGGGTCCGCACAGGGTGGTCATGACGGGCTCGGTGTTCCGCGCGTACTGAAGGACGAGGTTGTGGCCGGTGAGCGGATGGGCCAGGGTGCCCGTGCCCTGCTTCAGCCAGCGCTCGCGCGCCGCGGCCTGCTCCTCTTCCGTCCCGACCCCATCGACATCGCTGGCCTCGGCCAGCAGGGGCCGCAGGTTCCACGACCAGGCGATGGGGATCTTCGGGAACTCCTTGTTGGCATCCTTCGGATCGACCGTGAACTCGTTGCTCACTTGATTCCTTCCGTCCTCGCGGGCGGTCCCGTCGACATGGCTCGGTGATCGGATCCGAGACGGCCTTCCGATCGTGGACCAGGGCCGACTCGGAGTGTTTCGGACCGCGTACCATACCAGAACGCCTCGCCATGGCCGCCCACACCGTCGCTTGGGGGGCGGGTCGGGTCCGAGCGTCGGCCCCCCGACCCCCCGTCGCGGCGCCCGCATCGGGCCCGGTACCCTGCCACGGATGGACGATGCCCGATCTTCGTCGGCGCCGGGGCCGCTGCTCGTGGTCGTGGCCGGTCTCGTGGCGAGCGGCAAGAGCACGCTCTCGCGGTCGCTGGCTGCGCGGCTCGGGGCGGCGCGCTTCGAGGCGGACCGCGTGCGCGGCATCCTGCTCCAGGCGGCGGAGGCCGACGGCTTCGGCCCCGAGGCACGCTGGCGCCGCGCCCTCTCCGACGACTTCGAGGGTGCGGTCTACGACGACCTGCTCGAGCGGGCCGGAGAGGCGCTCGACGCCGGGCGCCCCGTGGTGCTCGACGGGTGCTTCCCGCGCCAGTCCCAGCGCGAGACGGCGCGGCGCCTGGCCCACGCTCGTGGCGCACCCTTCCTCTACGTCGAGTGCCGCGTGTCGGAGGAAGCCGCCGCCCGCCGCCTCGCCGCACGCGAGCGAGAGGGCAACGAAGGCTGGTTCGAGATCTACCGCCGACTCGCGGCGCGCGTCGAGCCAGCCGAGTCGCTGCCCGGAGCCGAACGCATCGCGGTCTCGGGCGAGGCTCCCGTCGAGGCCACCCTCGATGCCGTCTTCGAGCGGCTGGGACGCTCGCTGCCGGGGCTCGAGAGACTGCCGCCCGCAGCCATCGCGCCCCTGCCGCGGGCCGTGAGCTTCGATTGCTGGGGGACGCTCATCGTCGAACAAGACTGGCCCTGGGCGCACCGGCTGCGGGTGCAGGCCCTTCTCGACGCGGCCGACGAGGCAGGCGCCCGGGTCGACGTCGACGAGGCCCGCCGCGCCTTCGACACCGCCTGGCGCCGCCACCAGATCCACTGGGAGAAGAGCCTCGCAACGGGTGCGCGCGAGGTGGCCACCTGGGCCCTCGCGGAGATCGGTCTGCACGAAGCCCATCCCGCGCTCGAGCATCTGGTGCGCCGCTTCGAAGAGGCCTCGCATACGGGACGCGTGGTGGCGCTGCCGGGCGCCCGCGAGCTGCTCGCAAGCCTCGAGGCCGCCGGGGTGCACCGGGTGCTCGTGTGCGATACCGGACTCACGCCCGGACGTGTCGTCCGGCGGCTGCTGGATCACGCCGGGCTCCTCGAGGGGCTCGAGGTGCAGGCCTTCTCCGACGAGGTGGGCGCCACGAAACCCGACCGCCGCCCTTTCCTGCATGCGCTCGAAGGCGTGGGCGTGGCGCCCGAGCAGGCCGTCCACGTGGGCGATCTGCGCCGGACCGACGTCGCGGGAGCGCGGGGGCTGGGCATGCGCAGCGTGCGCATCCGCGCCTACCACGACGACGCGAGCGAGCACCCCGAAGCCGACCACGTGGTCGATTCGCACGAGGCGCTCGCACGCCAGCTCGGTCTGCGACTCCCCGATTTCCCCGATTGACCGCTTACCCCTGGTCGCTTCCCGAGTAGTCCCACGAGATCGTGCGGATCGGCACCACGCGGATGTAGTTGGCGCGGGGCGACGGCTCCGTCGGGAGATCGGCTTCGGGGACGCCGCGGGCGCGGGCGCCGGCCCGCGAGGCTTCTAGCACGTCCTCGGGCCGGTCGAGCACGGTCGCGTGGCCCTGGAGCATGACGCCCTTGATGTCGTTCATCGTGCTGCCGGACTCGAGCATCAGGCTCACGCGCGGCTCGCGCCGGATGTTCCGGATCTTGCGGCTCCCCGCGACGGTGCCGAGATAGATCTCCTCTCCGACGCGGAAATAGCCGAGCGGAACGGTGTGCGGATAGCCGTCGGGGTCGATCGAGGTCAGGACGATCCAGCCCGGCTTCTCGTCAAGATACTGCTGTACTTCCTCGGGGGTGAGCTTGCGCGGCATGGTCCTCCCATGTGATGGCTGCAATGGGCGCGATCGCCTGGTCGCAGCATACCTCCCCCCGGCCGCATGCCCGCCGCCGCACCGCTCCGTGGCGCGGCCGCCCTCTGAGAACTGCATCCAATCGAGCCAGGCCGGCTCGACAGCCACCAAGTGTCAGATCTGCGTTGTCGCGCCGCGAGTGCGGAGGTGCCGCGCTGCGAGCAGGGTCATGCCAGCGGCGAGAAGCGCGGTGCCCCAAAGGCCCGCGGCTGGTACTGCCGCCCGCGGCACGAAATCCAGCGGGTCGAGGGGGTCCGTTCCGTCCTGGATCTCGACCACATCGAAGACGAGGTCCCCATCGGTATCGATCGACGCTGCATCGACGTCGAATACTGCCGGGTCCGTTCCGATCACGATCTCCAGCGCGTCGGGCAAACCGTCGAGATCGAAGTCCAGGCTGTAGCTCGGATTGTCTGGGAACGCGTCGCAGGCGTCACCCGGACCGTCGCCGTCAGAATCTGCCTGGTCTGGGTTCGCCGCATCGACGCAATTGTCCGTGCCGTTCAACAAACCGTCTCCATCCGTGTCCGGCGCAAAGCTGAATCCGTCATCATCGGCCCCACCGAACTGTTCCCCGACGAAGACGCCACCCACGTTAAACGCAAGATCCTGGATGCTCGCATACCGGAACACCGCATGACCGTTCCCCTGGGAGTTGAGTCCATACCAGAATTCGCCATCCGTCGCGATGCCTTCGAAATCGAACCCGGCAGTGCTTCCGATGGATAGCGGGTTCACGTTGAAGGCAAGATCCGCGACGCTGTCGTACCGCGTGATGAAGTAGCCCGGTGGGAACTTGTTGAGCCCGTACCAATGAGTTCCGTCAGTGGCGAAACCCTCGTAGTCGAAGCCTGCCGTGCTCCCAATGGACGTGGAATCCAGATTGTTGGCAAGCGCGAGGATGCTGTCGTAGCGAGACACGAAGTATCCGGGCGGAAATGCATTCAGTGCGTACCAATGGGTACCGTCGAAGGCGATGCCTTCGGAATCGAAACCTTCGACGAGCCCCATCGTGACGGCGTTCCTGCGGGCCGCGAAGTCCCCGATGTTCGCGTAGCGATGCACACTGTAGCCGGGAGGCTCTGCACGAACGGCGTAGACGACCTCGTCCTGGGGTTGCGGCATCGGGGGCGCCACGAAGCTCACTTCGAGCCGTGGGCGCTGTTGCGGGACACCGCCTTCGTGGGAAACAAACCCAACCCCCCCTGGGCTCGGTTGCGGGAACCTCTCGAGTCGGAACCCGACCGATGATTCGGCCCCGGCGTGGGCTGCTTGCACCCAGTTCGTAACGTTCACCGTGACGCGCCCCACTCCGATCGGGCCCTGGGTCACCAGGGGAACCCTGCCGCGGGTGGCATCGGACACCTCGACCGAGCCGTCCGCGACGATTCCCATCGTGTTCAGGCTTCCGCCCGATCCCTGGATCTCGTTCGCCCACAGCACCAGGGTGGCGGATTGGATCGACGATCCGGGTGGAACCGAAGACAGTGGGAATTCGAGGACCGCGCGGGCACTATCTTGGACGGATAGCCTGTGAGTGAGTGCGCTAAAGGCATCGAATGTGCCGTCCCGGTCCAGATCCACAATGGACGCGGACCCCTCCGGGTCGGCCTCGATGCCCGGCAGGTCCTCCGGGTCTCGCGGGTCCGAGCCGAGAGCTACCTCGATCACGTCGGTACTGCCGTCGCCATCGGTGTCGAGCGCCGCAGCGTCCGGATCCCGAACGTTGGGATCCCGGCCAATGGGTACTTCATGGATGTCGGGGAGGCTGTCCCCATCGGAGTCCCGCGAGAAGGCAGGGTTGGTCGGGAAAGCGTCGCAGGCGTCCCCGAACCCATCTCCGTCGGCGTCTTGTTGCCCTGGGTTTGCATCCAACGGACAGTTGTCGGAGCCGTTGACGATTCCATCGCCGTCGAGATCGACGACCTCCGGAGCGAGGTCAAAGTTCAGGGTCACATCATCGAAGGCGGCCGGCGCCGTCGAGGTGCCGGCGTCCCACGCGTACAACCGTACCTCGAAGGGGGTCGAGCGCGGCACGAGATCGAAAGGCCGCAGGTCGATCGACACGGGCTCGAACTGGTGACTCGACGTGACGATGGGACCGGGAATCGACCCCCGCCCCACCTCGACGCCGTCGATCTCGGCTCGCCACGCCTTCGGCGCGTTGGCGAGGAAGAAATCAGTACCGGCAACGTCGAACTCGAGGGACTCGAGAGTCGCCTGGAGACCGGGATCCGGGGTGACGGTGAAGCGGTAGAATCGAGCGTCCGCCACGCCTGTATCCACTTCGACGAGCCCGGCGCCCTCCCCGGTCACGCAGCAGAATCCGTCGGCGTCGGCGCCTAGCGCGGGCGTGAAGTCGCCCGCGTCGTCGGTCAGGTCGGTGGCGCTCGTACCCGGCGTCACCAGCGAAGGAGCACCAGTCCCGCTGGCGAAATCGAATGCGACCCGCTCCGGGATCCCAACTACTACGATGGGCTTGGGCTTCTCGAAGGTTCCGTCGGGGACGACGTTGGTCTGGGCGCCCGTGACCGGATCCACCCGGTAGACCCCCCAGCGAGCACTGTCACGACCAGGTCACCGGAAGGCTCCACAGCGATTCCGCGTACGTTCACCAGCTGCCCGCCGGACGAGACAACCGCGACGCTTCCCGACACGGGGTCGACCCGCAGGATACCGGTGGTCTGGGTGACGAAGATCTGACCGGCGTCGTCTATCGTGATGCCACCTGAGAGCGAGGTGAAGTCGAAGCCCGGCGCGACCGGAGTCTGCGCTCCGGTGCCGGGATCCACCCGAACGATCCCCGCGAACGAGTTCACCACCAGCAGGTCGCCTGTCGAGTCGCCCGCAATCCCGGTCGGCGACAACAGGAGTCCACCCGACGAAACGACCCTCATGGCCCCCGTATCGCGATCCACGCGCAGGAGCGAATCGCCCGAGGTGACCCACAGGTTCTCTTGCCCGTCGAAGGTGATGCCCTTCAGACCTGAGAATCCGCTTAGGTCCCCAACCGTCGTCCGCTCCGCGGTCTCCGGATCGAATCGGTAGATGTTGTTGGAACTGTTGGCGATATAGATGTCTCCCCGGCCGTCGATCGCGACTCCCGTCACGCTCCTCTGGATCACGAACTCCGCCGTGACGAACGGGGTGCGGCTCCCGGTGGATGGATCGACACGGATCAGTCGGTGACTCGCGAGAGGGTCGTCGAGGACGAGCAGGTCACCCGGCTGAACGGGTTGGGGCGGGGGCACCGTAAGGAGCCCCGACAGACCGTAGAGGCGATAGAGATCAGATGGCGGGCGGCATGTGTGGTTCACCCACG
>CAYYUT010000240.1:0-5928 GCA_964474935.1 uncultured Spirochaetales bacterium | reverse complement strand
GATCGGGCTCATGTCGGGCGCTGGCGCCACCCTGACCCTGCCCGGCATCGCCGGCCTCGTGCTGACCGTCGGCATGGCGGTCGACGCCAACGTGCTCATCTTCGAACGCATTCGGGAGGAGCTTCGCGCCGGCAAGCTCCCCCGCGCTGCGGTCGCCACCGGATTCAACAAGGCGCTGAGTACGGTGCTCGACGCGAACGTCACGACCCTGATCACCGCGGTGATCCTGCTCGAGTTCGGCACCGGGCCCATCAAGGGGTTCGGATTGACGCTGGCCGTCGGCATCCTCACGAGCGTGTTCGCCGCGATGGTGATCACGCGGCTGCTCTTCCAGATCTACCCCGGCCACCGCACGGTGGAGGCGCTCTCGATCTGAGGCCCGTCGGCCTCGCTTGCAACCGGAGATTCCCGTGCCCCTGGAACTGATCAAGCCCGGTACCCACATCGACTTCATCCGCCACGCGCGGCTGTTCGCGTGCGTCTCCGCGGCCGTGATCGTCGCGGGGTTGGCGATGATCCCGGTGAACGGGATCCGGCTCGGCATCGACTTCGCGGGCGGCACCGAGTTCCAGGTGGAGTTCACCGAGGCGCAGCCCGTCGAGGAAGGCGCGATCCGGGACGTGCTCTCGGGCCAGGGCGTGAGCGACGCGAGCGTGGTCCGGTACGGCGACGAGGCGGCCAACGAGTTCCTGATCCGCTTCATCCGGGAGGACGACGACGGAGACCACGGCGAGTTCGTGGCAGGCCTTCGCGAGACGCTCGAGGAGGAGATCGGGCCTCTCGAGGTGGCGCGCATCGAGTTCGTCGGGCCGCGCGTCGGCGCCGAACTCCGCGACGACGGTCTGGCGGCGCTCGGCTGGGCCGCGCTCCTCGTCCTCGTCTACGTCGCGTTCCGGTTCTCACTCCGTTTCGCACCCGGCGCGATCGTCGCCTTGCTCCACGACGTGCTCGTCACCGCCTGCGTCTGGGTGATCCTCGGCTTCGAGTTCGACCTTCGCGTGTTGGCCGCCCTGCTCGCGATCGTGGGCTACAGCCTGAACGACACGATCGTGATCTACGACCGCATCCGCGAGAACATGGAGACGCGGACGAAGTCGAACCTTCCCGAGGTGATCAACCTGTCCCTCAACCAGACGCTCGGGCGCACGGTGCTGACCTCGAGCACCACGCTGGCAGCCGTTCTCGCCCTGTTGATCCTGGGCGGCCAGGTGATCCGTCCCTTCGCGATCGCGATGACGATCGGCGTGCTCGTCGGCACGTACTCGTCGGTCTACATCGCGTCCCCGCTGCTCCTCGTGCTCGAGGGCTGGATGGGGGACGCGCGCGAACCGAAGCCGGGCGCGGGCGGTCGTGCGGCGCCGGCCGAGTCGCCGCGCAAGCGGGCTGCCGCCAAGCGGTAGTCGACCGCGCTTTCCGCCGTCCGGAGGGTCTCCGGACAGAGCTCGGCGCGGGGACGGTGTCGCCCACGCGGAGCCCGGTGGGCGCCTTCGCGACAGTCCGGATCCCCTCGCCCGGCGAACGCCGCGAAGCCCGTTCGGCATGGAAGACCGCACTGTCGCGGAGGCGTCCCGGCTCTCGTGAGACGACGCCATGCTCCGAACGCCGGAGCTCTGTGTGGGCTTCCATGCCGAACGGGTGCGGTGGATCCGGCTCGCCGTGACGCCGACACACGGGAAGCAGCGGGCCGCTGCTGGGATCGAGGAGCGGTGGGTGTGGCGTCAGGCGGCGGTGCCGCTGCCGCCGGCGGCGCGTTGCAGCGAGGGCGTCTGATCCGTCCGCGCGGAGGGCTTCTCGGCCGACTTCTCGGCGGGCTTCGCCTGCATCGCGATCGAGCCGTTCAGGGTCGCGCCTTCCTCGACGATCAGACGCGGTGAGGTGACGTCGCCCTCGACATAACCCGAGGCCTGGATCTCGAGGCGCTCGGTGGCGGTGACGTTGCCCGAGATCTTGCCGACCACGATCACCGTCTTGGCGTTGACCTCGGCCTGGACCGTCCCGTTCGCGCCCACCGTGAGCTGGTTGTTCGGCAGCTCGACGCGGCCTTCGACGCGGCCTTCGACCATGACGTCCTCGCTGCCCGAGAGGTCGCCCTTCAAGGTGATCGACTTGCCGACATTCGCCATGGCTACTTCCTCTTGTTTGGGGATGGACGTGTCCGATGCGTGGGGGTCGGACCGGGGATCGTGCTGACTGGTGGCCGCGGTCACTCGCGGGCCCTGGGCTGCCTCCGGTTCGCCGGGGCCCCGCGTCCGCGGCGTGCCGGGATCGGACCGGTCGCGATTCCCGGAGGGTGCCGACCCGTGGCCCTGGAGGCCTCCGCTGGAAGAGCCTCGGCCCTCGGAACGTGGCTCGTCCCGTCGTGCCTCGTCTCTCCCGCGGCCTCCGAAGATGCTCACAATGTGCCTCCGACACGAACCCGCTCATCCTACCTCAGGCGGCGGGCCTGATCGACCAGCACATTGCGCGTGTCGAGGATGGTTCCCTGGGCGCGCTCGAGCTCGGCAACCGAGTTGCGATAGGTCTGGAAGGCGGCGATCTCCTGGCTTTCGGCCTCGACCAGGTCGCGCTCGCGCAGGAGCACGTCGAACGGCGTCGACTCGCCCTGCTCGAGCCGGATGCTCTCAGCGCGGAACTGCTCCTCGGCCGCCACCCGACGGCGCTCGGCCGCCGCGATGCCCTGCTGGGCGCTCTCGAGGTCTCGCGCGCGCGTGCGGATGTCCAGAATGATCTCCTGCTGGAGACGCACGAGCTCGGTGCGAGACCGGCGGAGCTCGATGTCCGCCTGGGTCACGCGATGGCGCGCGCGGATGTTGCCGATCGGAATCGAGACCACCCCGCCCACCGACCACTGCACCGCACCATCGCTCTGGAAGAGATCGTCGTAGGCGTTGCGATAACGGCTGCCGACCGTCGGCGTCGCGCCTCCGAAGACGAGATCGTCATCGGTCCGGCCCACACCCGAGAGGCCCCGCGAGCCGATGCTCCCGGTGAGGTCGACCTCGGGCAGGCGCTGGTTCTTGGCGAACTTGAGCTGGATCTGTTGCTCCTCGATGCGCTGGCGTTGCGATACGAGCTCGGGCCGCTTCGAGAACGCCTTGCGGGCGGCTTCGTCGAGGTCGATCTCGAACCGGATGTAGTCCTCCGGTCGGTCGATCGGGTCGATCTCGAGCCGCGACTCGGCCGTGAGCTGGGTGCCGAGCACCCGCTCGATCAGCTCGTCCTGGGCCCGGTCGTGCCGATTCTCGGCAGTGATCACGTCGAACTCGCGCTCGGCGACGCCGGCCTCGGCCTCGACGACCTCGACCCGCGAGACCACACCCACCTCGTACTGGACCTTGGTCTGCTCGAGCAGGGCCCCGGCCTGCTCGAGGCTCTTGCGCGCGACCCGCTCCTGCTCGTCCGTCGCCACCAGCTCCCAGTAGCCGAGCTCGATGTTACGGACGGTGTCCATGAGCTGGCGCCGGAACTCCTCGAGCGAGGTGCGGTAGCGGATGCCGCTGGTCTTCACCTCCGTCCAGGCCTGGTTCCAGATCAGGTCGCGCATGATCGGCTGGGTGATCGCGAAGCTCACCTCGACGTCGTTGCGCGGGCGGAGGAGCTCGATGCCCGAGTTGGTCTTGGAGCGCCGGTTGGTGAGCGACATCGAGTATTCGGTGTTGAGCCAGGGCACCAGACCCGCCAGGCTCGACACGCCCTCGGCCGTCTCGTTGAAGTTCACCCCGGCGGCCTGCAGGGCGTTGGCCACCGGCGCCTCGTCGTCGGCGTAGCGGGCGGTGAACTCCGCCTCGGGATCGTAGGAGCCCCACGCGATCCGGGACGACTCGTACGAGATGAGCGGGTCGTGCCGAGCGACCTGGACCCCGAGATTGTTCTCGATGCCCGAGGCAATGGCGTCGGCCAGCGAGAGCCGGAGCTCGCCGCGGACGACGGCCGGCGCGACGATGCTCGATGTGTCGGTGTCCTGGGCCTGAGCCGGCGGGTTGGCGCCGGTCGCCACGAGGGCGACAGCGAGCACCAGCACTTTTTTGCTGAGGGCAGTGCGATGGATGTGCATGGATGACCTCCCGAGGCCCGGGAAGCTAGCGGGCAGCCCGCGAGACGGGTAGCTGGACGGGCCGCCGTCGAGGACCGATGGGCTAGCATCCGCCCATGTCCGTCGCCGCACTGCTTCTTGCCGCCGGACGCGGCGAGCGCTTCGGAGGGGCGGTCCCGAAGGCCTTCGTGACGCTGGCCGGGGCGAGCCTGCTCGAGCGCTCCGCCGCCGCCCTCGCAGAGTCGCGCTCGATCGCGTGCGTGATCCCGGTGGTGTCTCGCGACCAGCTCGCCGGTCTCGATCGTCGGCTCCCCGGGCTCGCGCGGGTTCCCAAGCTCTTGCCCGCGGTCGCGGGAGGGGCAACGCGTCAGGCCTCGATGCGGAGCGGGCTCGCGGCGGTTCCGCCCGGCACGAGTCACGTCGCGATCCACGACGCCGCCCGCGCGCTGCTGCAGCCCGACGACGTCACGCGCGTCGTCGAAGCAGCCCGAGAGCACGGGGCCGCGATCCTCGCGTCGCCCGTCCGGGACACCCTCAAGGAGGTGCGCGACGAGCACATCGTCGCGACCCGCGATCGCGCGCGGCTCTACCACGCCCAGACGCCCCAGGTGTTCCGGATCGACTGGCTGCGGGAGGGCCTCGAGAAGGCCGAAGCCGAGGGATTCGACGCGCCCGACGACTCGCAACTCGTCGAGCGCCTCGGGGTGGAGGTACGGGTGGTCGTCGCCAGCTCGGCGAATCCCAAGATCACGGTGGCCGAGGAGCTCGCGCTCGCGCGCGCCTGGCTGCTCGCACGAGAGGAGGACCGCAGATGAGGGTTGGACAGGGCGTCGATGCCCATCGACTGGTGGCGGGACGCCCCCTCCTCCTCGGCGGCGTCCCGATCCCGCACGACCGGGGCCTCGAGGGCCACTCGGACGGCGACGTCCTGCTCCACGCCGTCGCGAGCGCACTGCTCGGTGCGCTCGGGCGCGGCGATCTAGGGCGTCACTTTCCGTCGTCGAGCCACGAGTTCGCCGGCATCGACAGCAAGCGGATCGTCGAACAGGTCGGGCGCTGGGTCCACGAGGACGGCTACCGGATCTCGAACCTCGATGCGACGGTGATCGCCCAGGAGCCCCGCCTCGCGCCCCACACCGCCAAGATGGAGGCGATGATCGCGGCCGTTCTCTCGATCCCGCAGGGTGACGTGAACGTCAAGGTGACGAGCACCGACTCGCTCGGCGCCGTAGGGCGTGGAGAGGGCATCTCGGCGAGCGTGGTCGCACTGATCGAGCGTCGGGGGTCCTCCCGGTCGTGAGCGACTCGTCCCTCGTGTTCTACAACACGCGCACCCGCGCGAAGGAGCCCTTCGTTCCGCTCGAGGCCGGCCGCGTCGGCATCTATACCTGCGGCCCCACCGTGTATGCGCCCCAGCACATCGGCAACATGCGGTCGCAGCTCTTCGCCGACCTCCTGAAGCGGACCCTGCTCGCCGAGGGCTTCGAGGTGCAGCACGTGATCAACATCACCGACGTCGGGCACCTGGTGGACGACGGGGACGACGGCGAAGACAAGATCGAGGCGGCGGCACGACGCACCGGTCGCAGTGCGCGCGAGATCGCCGATCTCTACACTGAACAGTGGCAGCGCGACCGCAGCCGCCTCGGCTGCCTCGAGCCCGAGGTCCTGTGCCGCGCCACCGATCACATCGCCGAGCAGATCGCGCTGGTGGAGGCCCTCGAGGCGCGCGGACTCGCCTACCGGCTCGAGGACGGCATCTACTACGACACGGCCCGCTTCCCCCGCTACGCGGACTTCGCCCGCCTGGACCTTGAAGGCCAGGTCGAAGGGGCGCGGGTCGAGACGGCGGGGGGCAAACGGAGCCCCAGCGACTTCGCGCTGTGGAAGTTCGC
>CAYYUT010000239.1:0-5930 GCA_964474935.1 uncultured Spirochaetales bacterium | reverse complement strand
GCATCAAGGAGAAGCTGCTCGCCGCCAAACGTTCCGGAATCCGTCGGGTCGTGCTCCCCGAGCGCAACGAGAAGGACGTCCAGGAGATCCCGCCGGAGCTACTCAAAGGGCTCGACCTCCACTACGTTGGCGAGATCCGTGACGCCCTGGACCAAACGCTCGCCGCGACGGCCTGATCGACCCGGTGTCCGACCCGATCCGCGGCCGGGTCGGCCGTTCTGGATCGACACCCTGGGCCGACTCGTCGCCCACGTGCCGGGCCGGCGGGTTCGTGAGTTCGGCGCCAGCGTGGGCGGGGCGGCGGTTGCGCCGCTGCTCGTGGCCGCCTTCCTGCTCGTGTCGGGATGCGTCACCCGCGGAACCTACGACGAGGTCGTGGCCGAACGCGACGAGTTGGCCGAGCGGCGGACGACGCTCGAGCACGAGCTGCGTCGCGAGCGCACGTCGAACGAGAGCCTGGAGGCCGAGCGTCTCGAGCTCTTCGAGTCGATCGAAGCGCTGCGCAGCGAGAAGCAGAGGGTCGAGGGCGAGCTCGAACGGCGCGAGCAGGAGCTCGAACGGCTCCAGTCGACCTACCAGGCCCTGATCGCCGATCTCGAATCCGAGATCGCCTCGGGCGAGATCCGCATCGCCGAGCTGCGCGACGGGCTCACCGTCAATCTGCCCGACTCGAGCTTCTTCGATCCCGGCTCGGTCCGCGTGAACTCCGCCGGCCGGCAGGTACTGGCGCGGGTGGCCGAACAGCTCCGGAGCCTCCCGCACCGCATCGAGGTTCGGGGCCACACCGACGACCAGCCCGTGACCGGTGCCCTCGCTCGTCGCTTCCCTTCGAACTGGGAGCTGGCCGGAGCCCGCGCCGCCGAGGTCGTGCGACTGCTCGCCGAAGAGGGGATCGATCCGGCCCGGATGCGCGCGGTGTCGTTCGGCGAGCACCAGCCCCTCGGGCCCAACGAGACGCCCGAGCAGCGCGCGCGCAACCGCCGGGTCGAGATCCGGCTGATTCCGGTCTCGGCCACCGACGTCGCCACCCGTCCCCAGCCGCGGGACTAGCGAGCGCCAGTGGGGCGCGACGCGGCGCGGGCCGAGCTCGAAGCGCTCTTCGCCGCGGCGCTGGCCGCGGTCGACGTGCGGCGAGCCGTGAGGGAGGCTGCGGCAACGCTCCCGACCGATCGGCCCTGGGTGGTGATCGCGATCGGCAAGGCGGCGGCCGCCATGGCCGGGGCGCTCGAAGGGGTGGCGGGCCCGAGGCTGCGCGCCGGGCTGGTGGTGACGAAGCATGGCCACGGTCTTCCGCTGGCGACGCTCGCCGTTCGCGAGGCAGGCCATCCCGTCCCCGACCGCGGCTCGCTCGACGCGGGCGCCGCCGTGCTCGCCTGCGCGCGCGCCTCGCGCCCGGAGGACCTGTTGGTCGTGCTGCTCTCGGGCGGGGCCTCGGCCCTGGCGGTGGCGCCGCGCCCCGGTCTCACGCTCGACGATCTGGCTCGGACCGGGCAGCTCCTGCTGGGCTGTGGAGCCTCGATCGACGAGATGAACGCGGTGCGAAAGCACCTGAGCGGGCTGGCCGGCGGAGGGCTCGCGCGCGAGGCGCGGGCCGGGCGCGTGGTGCTGCTCGCGGTGTCGGACGTCCCGGGCGACCGTCTCGACGTGATCGGCTCTGGTCCCTGCTGCGGCGATCCGACCCGCTTCCGCGACGCCCTGGACGTCGTGGAACGCCACGCGATCGGCGCCGAGCTGCCCCGGGCGGTGGTCGGTCTCCTTCGGGCCGGCGCCGAGGGCCGGCTCCCGGAGACGCTCGCGCCGGGGGCGCCCGAGCTCGACCGGGTCGAGAGCCGCATCCTGCTGCGGAACGCCGATGCACTGGCCGGCGCCGCGCGCGAAGCCCGCGCCCGGGGCCTGGCGGTTCGCGAGGCGCCATCGAGGCTGGCCGGCGAGGCGCGCGCCCTGGCGGCCGCCCTGGTGGAGGAGGCACGGACCTTCGCCCACACGTGCCGGGCGCGCTCCGCCGTGCTCGTGGCGGGCGGCGAGACGACGGTCCGGCTGCGGGGAAGCGGGACGGGTGGCCGCAACCAGGAGCTGGCGCTGGCGGCGGCACTCGCCCTGGACGGCTCGGAGGACGTGTCCGTCCTCGCCGCTGGGACCGATGGCACGGACGGCCCCACCGACGCTGCCGGCGCCTTCGCCGACGGCGCGACCCGGGCGCGGGCCGCCGCCCGCGGCGCCGACGCGGTGGCCGCCCTCGCCGAGAACGACGCCTATCACTTCTTCGCCCGCGAAGGCGGCCTGCTGAGGACCGGACCGACCCACACCAACGTGATGGACGTGGCGCTGGTACGCGTCACACTCTAGCCGGCTGGCCGGTTCCCCCGGGTTGGCTTCGGGAGTCCCCATGGACGCCGCCTCTGGTCCGCGCCTGCGGGACCTCGCATTCCGCTTCATGGTCCTGCTCGGACTGATCCTCCGGGCGGCGATCGTGTATTTCCGGCTCTCGTTCGATTCACGTGGCTGGTGGCGTCTCGACGAAGCCCACCGGATCGAGATCCAGAGGCGGTTCGCCGCTCGCTTCGTGAGGGTGGCGAGTCGCTTCCGCGGAGGTCTCATCAAGCTCGGCCAGGTGGCGAGCCTGCGCGTCGACGTCATGCCCGAGGAGGTGACCGACGAGCTCGCCCGCCTTCAGGATCGCGTGGAGCCTCATCCCTACGCCGAGATCGCCTACCAGATCGAGCACGAGCTCGGGAAGGCTCCCGACGAGCTCTTCGCCTCGTTCGATCGAACGCCGCTCGCTTCGGCGAGCCTCGGACAGGTGCACCGGGCGATCGGCCACGACGGAGAACCCCGTGCCGTCAAGGTGCTCTATCCGGGAGTCGCGCGGCAGGTGGCCGTGGATCTCGCAGCGGCGCGCATCGGGTTGTGGCTCTTCAACTGGCTCGTGGTGGTCGACCTGAACCAGGTCTACCGCGAGCTCCGCCGGACCCTGCTCGGCGAGATGGACTACATCCAGGAGGGCCGGTCCGCCGAGGAGATCGCCGCGAACCTGGCCCGCGATCCGGCGGTCGCCGCCCGGGTGCGCATCCCACACATCTACTGGGACACCACCTCGCGGCGGGTCCTCACGATGGAGTTCCTGGACGGGATCAAGATCAACGACATCGCTGCGCTCGAAGCCAACGGTCTCGACGTGAAGGATGCCGTCACCTGGACCACCCGCGCATTCCTCCAGATGATGCTTCGCGATGGTTTCTTCCACTGCGATCCTCATCCCGGGAACCTGATGATGGACCGCGAGGGACGCGTCGTGATCGTCGACTTCGGGATGAACATGCGGATCGCCCCCGAGATCCGCACGGCGCTCCGGAACAACGTGCTCGCGGCTCTCCAGCGCGACCCCGCGCTCTACGCGCAGTCGCTCGTCGAGGTCGGGATCATCCAGCCCCGGGACGTCGAACCGGTGATGGAGCTCGCCCGGATCGGGTTCCGGCCCGAGTACTACAACCTGACGCCCAAGGAAGTGGCCAACCTGAACCTCGCCGACTACCTGACCGACATGCGCCATCAGATGAAGCGCATCCGGAGCTTCCAGCTGCCGGATGGGGTGGTGATGTTCGGACGGGCCTTCCAGCTGCTCTACGGGCTGGGGGTCGAGCTCGCCCCCGGGCTGCGTCCGCTCGAGCTGATCGGCCCCTACGTGCTCGAGTTCCTGGCCGCCCAGCCGCGGCAAGCGTCCTAGTTGCTCCGGCGTCGGGCGGCCGTGTTATTCTCGGCCTCCCAGAGGAGGACTTCGATGCGGAATCCAACGTCGTTTTCGAGCCAGCGCGCGCGCCGCGCCGCAAGACCCGCGGCCTGGCGTGCCGTCGCCTTCCTGGTGGCCGGATTGCTCGTGGCCGCCCCCCTCGCCGTCGCCCACGCCCAGGTGAAGACCAAGTCGAAGCAGGCGCGTGGCAAGGTGGTCCGCTACGACGGGGATGCGAAGCGGCTCGTCGTGAAGGAGCGAGGCAAGGAGATCGTCTACAACGTGAAGCCCGAGGGCTCGGTGCTCACCCGGACCGTGGTCACGATCAATGGCCAGCGGGCCGACCTCCAGGACCTGCCGGCCGACGGGGACGTGATCGTCTACTGGCGCCCCAATCCGGCCGACGAGAACCAGCGCGACGCGCGGAAGATCGACGCGCCCCGGATTCCCCCCGAGCTGCTGGAAGACTGACGCCGACGCCGAACGCTCTCCAGGAGCCTCCACGTGCCCGTCGATCGCGAGAGCTTCAAGCAGGCCCTGTCGCGCTGGGCGAGCGGGGTCACCATCGTGACCTCGCGCGCCGGCGACCGGATCCACGGAATGACGGTGTCTGCCTTCGCGAGCGTCTCGCTCGAGCCTCCGCTGGTGCTGGTGTGTGCCGACAAGGGGTCGATCACCCATTCCGTGATCGCCGAGTCGCACCGCTTCGCTGCCAACGTGCTGGCTGCCGACCAGGGCGCGCTCTCGAATCGCTTCGCGGACAAGCGAGACGAGCACCGTCGCTTCGAGGGGATCGAATGGAAGCCGGGCGCCACGGGCTGCCCGCTCCTGCCGGGTGCGGTCGCGCACGTCGACTGCCGGGTGACGTCGGCCCACGACGCCGGCGACCACATCATCTACGTCGGCACGGTGGAGCAGGTCGCGACGACGGATGACGAGCCGCTCCTCTATTTCCGCGGCCATTACCACCGGCTCGGGGCCGACCAGGGAGCATGAGGGAGCCGGTTCGCTTCCGGGTCTACTCGGACTACCTCTGCCCCTGGTGCTTCAATGCCTCGGTGCGTTTGCGCCATCTGGAGCAGGAGCATGCGGGACGCGTCGAGCTCGAGTGGCGGAGCTTCCTGCTGCGTCCCGAGCCGCATCCCCACCGCGACCTCGAGCGCTTCCGCGCCTACACCCGGAGCTGGGCGCGTCCGGCGGCCGAGGACGAGTCCGGCCGCTTCCGGACCTGGCAGGGTGACGCTGGTCCGCCGAGCCACAGCGTTCCGGCGCAGCTGGCGGCGAAGGCTGCCGCGAGCCTCGGTCGGGCGGCGTTCGCGGCGATGCACGAGCGGCTGCTCGAGGCCTATTTCGCGGAGAACCGCGACGTGAGCGACCGCGACACGCTCCGGGTCCTGTGGGGCGAGGCCGGCCTCCCCGCGGCGGAGTTCGCGCGCATCGACGAGTCCGCTCATCGGGAGGCGGTGCTGCGGGAGCACGCCGATGCCCTCGAGACCGGGGTCACCGGAGTCCCCGCGGTTCGGCTCGCCGGGAGCGAGGCCGTGATCGTGGGCGCACACCCGAGCGCGCTCTATCGCCGCTGGATGGAGCGGGCCCTGAGCGGCGTCCTCTGAGGCGAGCTCGCAGAGCGCGGTCTCGGGGGAGCTGGCCCGCCTGGGCTTGGGCCGACCCCCCGGCACGCCGATGAGCCTTCTGAGAGCAGGAGGCCCGTGATGTTCGGTCTGCACCTCGTCGACAAGGGACTGGTTTCGATCGAGGACGTCCTCGAGGCGCTCGACCGCCAGCAGGCAAGCCGCAAGACCGTGGGACGCCTGGCTCTGACGGAGGGGTTGCTCAGCGCGCGGGACGTCTACGAGATCCTGAATCGGCAGGCCAAGTCACATGGACTCTTCGGCGAGATCGCCCAGGAGCTCGGACTCCTCGAGGCGTCCCAGGTGCAGCATCTGCTCGCCCTTCAGCAGACCCGCACGCGCCCCATCGGCGAGATTCTCGTGACGATGGGCGCGATCGATCGGGCCACTCTGCAGCGCGAGATCACGGCTTTCATCGAGCGCGAGAAATCGGGCGGGTCCTGAGCCGATCTGGGGACCGATCACCGTCTGCGGGGGCCGATCCAGTGGCCCGCTCGCAATAGCCACTCGAGATGGATGGTGCGGCAGAGAGGATTCGAACCTCCACGGGGTTGCCCCCGCCAGCCCCTCAA
>CAYYUT010000238.1:0-5936 GCA_964474935.1 uncultured Spirochaetales bacterium | reverse complement strand
ATCTACACCGGCTTCGGGCGCACGGGACGACTCTTCGCGTGCGAGCTCGAGCAGGTGGTGCCCGATCTCCTGTGCATCGGAAAGGGACTCGCGTCGGGAATGCCGATCTCGGCCTGTCTCGGACGGCGCCGCGTGATGGATGCCTGGCCCGAATCGACGGGAGAGGCGCTCCATACCCAGACCTTCATCGGTCATCCGGCGAGTGCTGCGGCGGCACTCGCGTCGCTCGCCGTGATCGAGGACGAGAAGCTCGCCGAACGGAGCGGCGAGCTCGGAGCCCGTGCGCTCGAGCATCTGGTGCGAGCGCTCGGCGATCGCACGAGCGTGCGCGAGGTCCGGGGGCTCGGGCTGATGATCGGGATCGAATGCGATCCGCCCGGGCGGGCCCTCGCTGCGACGCGCGTCGCCCTCGCACAGGGGGTGATCAGTCTTCCGAGCGGCCCCGATGGTGGCGTCGTCTCGATCACACCGCCTCTGGTGATCGATCCCGAAGCGCTCTTCGCGGCGCTCGACGTCTTCGTCGCGGCGCTGCGATCATGAGGGCCCCGACGCCGAGCGCCGACCCGGCGCGCGGAGCCATCGACCGACGCGTGCTCGCCTGGATGGGGGAGCCGGACGCGTTCGACCAACCTCCCGACGACGAGCGCTTCGAGGCACTCGCCTCCGAGCTCTTCGCGCATCAGTTCGATCGCTGCGAGGCATACCGGCGCTTCTGCACGGCGCGCGGGAGCCACCCGGGCAGGCTGGGATCGTGGCGCCAGATCCCGGCCGTTCCGACCGGGGCCTTCAAGGAGCTCGCGCTCCGGAGCTTCCCTGCCGAACGCGAATGCCATGCCTTCCGGACCAGCGGAACCAGCGCCGACGCCCGCGGCGTGCTCCACCTCGATACGCTCGCCCTCTACGAGGCATCGCTCGAGCCGAGCTTCCGCCACCACGTCTGGCCCGAGCTCGCCGCCGGCGAGCGCTGGCCGCACCCGCTCCGGATCCTCGCTCCGTCCACCGACGAAGCCCCCGACTCGTCGCTCTCGCACATGTTCGCCACGCTCCTGCGCGTGCACCGTCCACCGCGATCGGGGTTCGATCTCAGGGAGGGCCAGCTCGATCTCGATACGCTCCGGCACGCGACCCCCGAGGCATGGTCCCGGCGCGAGCCGCTCTCGCTCTGCGGGTCCGCCTTTGCCTTCGTGCATCTCGTCGACGCGCTCGGAAGCCGCGACTCGGAGCTGGCGCTTCCCCCGGGCTCGCGCGTGATGGAGACGGGCGGATTCAAGGGGAGAGCCCGTGGGCTCTCGCGCGCCGAGCTGCATGCGAGCCTGGCCCGGACGCTCGGCATCCCGGAATCGCGCATCGTGAACCAGTACGGCATGACCGAGCTCGGAAGCCAGTTCTACGATTCGACCCTGCGCCGGTCCGACGAGCCCGTTCGCAAGATCGCACCGCCCTGGACGCGGGTGCTCGTCGTCGATCCCGAGACGGGCGACGAGACTTCGCCGAATCGGGACGGGGTGATCGTGATCTTCGATCTCGCCAACACCGGCAGCGTATTCGCCCTGCAGACGGCCGACCTCGGCCGTCGCCGCCCCGACGGCTTCGAGGTGCTCGGACGTGCCCCCGGCGCCGAGGCGCGAGGCTGCTCGATCGCCGCGGACCTGATGCTCGGATCGGACGCGTGACGCGCGAGGCGCTTCGTAGGCTCCGTGCCCGGGTCGGGGTTCATGCGGCGGAGCTTCGCGCCCGGCCACTCGGCGCGCGGATCGACGCGACGACCGGCTTCTTCGAACGCTTCGTGTCGGCCGCGTCGGGTTGGCGCGATGCGCTCTCGCGCGCGCTCCCCGAGGCCACCGGCTTGCATCCCGCCACCGTGAGGGCGGGCCTCGAGCTCGCCTGCGAAGGCTGGGACCCGGAGGACTGGCGGCGCGCAGCACACGACGAGCTCTGCCCGGAGACGGAGGCGGGCCCGACCGCCCCGTCCGGCTTCGCCGTCGTGCTGGGCGGCACCCTGCCGATGCCGGCCCTCACCGGAATCCTCGGCCCGCTGACCCTGGGTGCAGGGGTCCTCGCTCGGCCCGGCTCCCAAGATCCGGTGACGGCCTCCCTCGCGTCCGGCTGGCTCGACGAGATCGATCCGACCCTCGGCGGGAGCGTGGCCGTGGTCGAGATCGGTCGGGCCGACGGCGAGGCGCTCGACGAGTTCCTGTCGAGCGGGGCGGTGAGCCTGACCGGGAGCGACGAGGCCATCGCCGCGCTCCGCGCCCGCGTCCCTGCGCGGACGCGCGTCGTCGCCTTCGGACACCGCTTCGCATTGGCGGCACTCGGTCCGGAAGCGCCGCTCGGGGCGGCCGCGGAGTCGCTCGCGCACGACGTCGCGCACTGGGACCAGCTCGGCTGCCTGTCCCCCGTCGCATGCTTCGTGGTGTCACGCGATCCGGCGCGTTGCGACGCGTTCGCGGAGGCGCTGGCGGGAGCGCTCGCCCGGCGCCAGGGCGAGTGGCCGCGCGGCGCGGTGGCGCCCGAGGTGGCGGAGGAGATCGTTCGCGAGCGGGCCGAGGCCGAGATGCGGGCGGCGGCCGGGCTACGCGTGTCGCTCCTCGCGAGCCGCGCCACCGACTGGACCGTGGTGCGGGAGGACGATGCGCGCATGCGCCCGGCCCCCCTGCACCGCTTCGTCCGCGTGCATCCGGTCGCCGACGGCGCGGCGCTGCTCGATGCCTGGCGACCCGTGGGTGCGCAGCTCTCGGGGGTGGGCCTGGAGGGCTTCGCCGAGGCCGAGGCGCTCGCCGCGCGGCTCGTCAGCCTCGGGGCCAGTCGGGTCTGCCCGTTCGGCCGGATGCAGTCGCCCCCGCTCTCCTGGGACCGGGGCGCGGGAGGAGTCTTCCGGCCGTTGCTCGGTTGAAGGCAGTCACGACACGAGCCGCGCCGATCGTCGGGCGCCGCGGCCGCTCCGCGCGAGGCGAGGCGCGAGCTATTCGGGGTCGGTGAACTCGGGCGGGCGCCGTTCGAGATTCGCGCGCACGGCCTCGATCTGGTTCGGACGGCCGATCAGGGACACCTGGAGCTGCTCTTCGAGCTGGAGACCCGCGGCCACGTCGAGGAGCCCGGACTCGTTGAGCAGTCGCTTGGCCGCCCGGATCGCGTGCGGAGAGCGCCCGGCGATACCCCGGGCCATCTCGAGCGCGGCGCTGCGCGGATCGTCTTCGAGACGTGTCACCAACCCGAGCTCGAGTGCCTCGGGCGCCTTGACGCGGCGGCCGGTGAAGGTCAGCTCCTTGGCGACGTCGAGCCGGACGAGTCGTCGGAGGGTCTGGGTGCCGGACATGTCCGGTACGAGCCCCCAACGGATCTCCATCACCGAGAGCTCGGCCTCGGGATGGGCCAGCCGGATGTCGGCCCCGAGCGCGATCTGGAGGCCCCCGCCGAAGGCGTATCCGTGGACCGCAGCGATCACCGGAACGGGCAGCTCCTGCCAGAGCCACCCCGCCCGCTGCGCCCGGTTCGCCACGCTGCCGGGCTCGCGGTGGAGGAGACCGGGACCCGAGCCGCCGTCCGATCCCGAGGGGCCCGACATGGCCTGGAAGCTCGAGAAGTCGAGGCCGGCGCAGAAGGCGCGCCCTTCACCCGAGAGCACCACCGCGCGCAGGTCACGGCGGGCAGCGAGCTCGCGGCCCGTTTCGGACAACGCCTCGAACATGCCGGAATCGAGGGCGTTCAGCTTGTCGGCCCGGTTGAGCCGGACGTCGGCCACGCCCGCGTCGATCGATACGAGCACGCGATCGGACATGGGGAACCCTCCTCCCAACGCGGCTTGCGTCGGGCTCAGAACGAGTGAGCGAATCCTCGACCGAGGCAGGCGCCGGGCCGGTGGACGCGATGCAGGACGCGACGACGGGGCGTCGCCGGCCTTCGTAGGATGGGAGCCACGCCGCCGACGGCCCGGCACCGCGAGTCTCGCGACCGAGAGGATCCCGTCACGGGCTCTCAGGCCTCCTGGCCGGGCATCGGAAGCAGGGCGAGGTGTCGCGCCCGCTTGATGGCGGTGCAGATCTCGCGCTGCTGCTTGGCCGTGTTCCCCGAGATGCGCCGCGGGACGATCTTCCCGGTTTCGGTCAGGAAGAGACGCAACCCCTTCGGATCCTTGTAGTCGATGACGAGCGACTGATCCTGGGAGAGACGCGACACCTTCTTGCGGGTGAAGAGCTTGCCGCGACCCTTGCTCTTGCGGGCTTTCTTGCGCGCCTTGGCGCGAAGGCGCGCCTTCACGCTCATGGGGCCGCGACGCTCGTCGCGATCTCGGTCCCTCATCGGAGGTCGGATCCGCGTGACGTCTGGTACGACGGCGGACGACAGTGGGTCGGTTCGGACAGGGGGGCACGGCTCCCGGTGAGCCGGTGGCGATCGGTCATCGATGTTTCCTCCACGCCACCCGTCCAATCCCGGGGCCGACACCGTGGCCGGCGTCGCGCCCGACCTGCGGCCAGCTCGATCGGCCAATTCGCTCGGCCAGCTCGATCGGGCTTTCGACCGCCGAGCTCGACAGAGCGAAGAGTCCGATCGACTCGACAGGCCAGACCGACGGAGCGGCCGGTCGACCGGACCGCGTGCCGGTCGTTCTGGCGCCAGGGAAGGACATGGTCTTCCGGGGTGGCGGTCGGACGATAGGGGAGGCCCAGCAGCGGCGCAAAGCTGGCCGGGCGTACCCCTAACCCATCGGATTGATTGGCGTAATCTCGATCCTAGAGAAAAAGGGAACTCGCTCGGTCCGAGTTTTACAGGACCGCATTGGTCCCCTATACTGCGATCCGACGCCCGCAGGGGGCGAAGCCTGGAGACCCCACGATGCTTCGTATGAGCAAGATCACGGACTACGGCATCGTACTGCTGGTGCAGCTGGCGAACGAGCCCGAGAACACGACACAGAATGCTCGAGAGCTCGCGGCGACGGCGCATCTCCCCCTCCCGATCGTGAGCAAGACCTTGAAGGCGCTCACCCGCCGGGGGCTGCTGGTGTCGCACCGGGGCGTCAAGGGCGGCTTCGAGCTCGCACGCCGCGCCGACCAGATCTCTGTGGCCGACGTGATCGACGCCCTCGAAGGACCGATCGGCATCACCGAGTGTGCGGTCGGCGCCGGCCAGTGCGATCGAGAGCTGCACTGCAACGTGCGTGAGCCCTGGCAGCAGATCAACCAGGTCTTGACGTCGACACTGCGTTCGATCCGGATCTCGGATCTCTGCGCCGGTGCGCAGACGAGCGGCGACATGCTCGTGAACTCCCGCGGCGAGCTCGACCGGAGCCTGGCCGAGAAGACCCACTGACGCGACCGGAACGACGTGCAGCGGCACGTCCCGGTCTGGAAGAGGAGACCATGTCCGAAACCAACGCGACCCTCGAGAAGCTCGCCCAGCGCGAGTACCAGTATGGATGGGTCACGAACATCGAGCAGGATTCCGCACCGCCGGGTCTCGACGAGAACACGGTGCGCTTCATCTCGGCCAAGAAGAACGAGCCCGAATGGCTGCTCGAATGGCGCCTCAAGGCCTTCGAGCGCTGGCGGGCCATGACGAACCACGAGCCCACCTGGGCCAAGGTCACTTATCCCCAGATCGACTATCAGGCGATGAGCTACTACTCGGCTCCGAAGCCGAAGAAGCAGATCGAGAGTCTCGACGAGGTCGACCCGGAGCTGCTCGAGACCTACGAGAAGCTCGGCATCCCGCTGCACGAGCAGGAAAAGCTCGCCGGTGTCGCGGTCGCCGCGGTGTTCGACAGCGTGTCGGTGACGCCCACGTTCCGAGCCGAGCTCGAGAAGCATGGGATCATCTTCTGCTCCTTCTCGGACGCGGTCCACAACCACCCCGAGCTGGTGCGCAAGTGGCTCGGGAGCGTCGTGCCCGCGGGCGACAACTTCTTCGCCGCGCTCAACTCGGCCGTCTTCAGTGAC
>CAYYUT010000237.1:0-5958 GCA_964474935.1 uncultured Spirochaetales bacterium | reverse complement strand
GGCGTTGCCGCGCACCGGCCCGTCGAGACGCTGGAGATTGCAGTTGATCACGAAGACCAGGTTGTCGAGCTCTTCGCGCGCGGCGAGGCTGATGGCGCCGAGCGTCTCGGGCTCGTCCGACTCGCCGTCGCCGAGGAAGGCCCAGACCCGGCCGGTGTGCTCGGCCAGCCCCCGATCCTCGAGGTAGCGATTGAAGCGCGCCTGGTAGATCGCCATGATCGGCGAGAGACCCATCGAGACGGTGGGGAACTCCCAGAACTCGGGCATGAGCCAGGGGTGCGGATACGACGAGAGCCCGCCGCCCGGTCGCATCTCGCGGCGGAAGTTGGCGAGCCGGTCGTCGTCGAAACGTCCCTCGAGGA
Organism: uncultured Spirochaetales bacterium; assembly: GCA_964474935.1. Taxonomy (GTDB): domain Bacteria; phylum Myxococcota_A; class UBA9160; order UBA9160; family JAFDDA01; genus CAYYUT01. The sequence continues at coordinate 5,596 of CAYYUT010000237.1, read as the reverse complement.
ATGCGCGGGCATAGATGCCGGGCGCCGCATGACCCTGGAAGTAGATCTGGTCGGCGCCCTCCGGATGGTCCTTGCCGTGGAAGAAGTGGTTGTAACCCACCTCGAGCAGGGTGGCGGCCGAGGCGTAGGTGGAGAGGTGACCGCCGATCCCGTCCGACTCCCGATTCGCGCGCACCACCATCGCCATCGCGTTCCAGCGCACCAGGCTCTTGATGCGACGCTCGATGTCGCGGTTGCCGGGAGGCCGCGGCTGCTCGTGGCGTGGGATCGTGTTGATGTAGGGCGTCTTGGCCGTGAAGGGCAGCGAGATGCCCGACTGCGCCGCGCGACGCTGGAGTTGGCGGAGCAGGCGCCGCACCCGACGCGGGCCGCCGCGGCGGATCACGTCGTCGAGCGACTCGAGCCACTCGCGCGTCTCGGTCCGTTCGGCCTCGGCGCGCTCGGCCCGAGCCTCGGTGCTCGGATCCAGGTCCGGTTCGCCCCTGCGTCGCTCGCTCGCCAATCGCGGCACCTCCGGCCGGCGTCGTTCCGGGCTCCGCCGGGCGCCCCCGTGCTTCGTCGGAGCTTCACCCGCCTCCCCGACCGGCGGGCTGTGGGCTGCCGGGCGACCCGGGGCCTTCGCCCAAGGCGTTGGATGCGGGCGCCGCTCCCCCGACACCCGCATCGGCCCGCTCGTGGTTTCACCTTAGCGCCCCCGGTACCGGGCGAGAAAACGCCGATCGAGGCGGTCCTTCCACCAGAGGGCGAGCCGTCCCGCGAAGAACCGCTGCCCCCGGAGCGCGAGACCCCGGCCGCGTCCGAGATTCAGGATGAGCAGGAAGCGACGTTGGGGTCGGAAGGGACGGAGCGCGCCTCCGAGCAGTGTCGCCTCCAGGTTGTGGAGCAGGACCGGGGCCGCGCGGACGCCGTAGACCCCCACCCGCGGGAGCGGCCGGGGCTCGAAGGTCGTGCAGTCGCCCACCGCGAAGATGCGCTCCTCGCCGAGCGCTCGGAGCTCGGCGTCGACCCGGATCGCACCGGCCCGGTCGGTGCGCAGGCCGAGGTCGGCCGTCACCCGGGGCGGTACCAGACCCGTCGCCAGGAGCGTGAGATCGGAGGCGAGGCGGCGACCGTCGACGACCTCGACGTGCTGCGGCTCGACCCGGACGATCGGGGTCGAGAGACGCACCTCGACACCGCCCCGTTCGAGCAGCCGCTGGGCCCGGTACCCGGCCCGTTCGGGATGCGCCTCGAGGAGGCGGGGGCCGCGGTGCACGAGCACGATCTCGACGGCCGCACCGACCCGTCGCGCCCGCTCGGCCAGGTTGGCCGCGACCTCGCAGCCGGCCGCGCCTCCCCCGACCACGAGCAGCCGGCGGGGCCCGGTGCCGCGCGCCCATCCCTGCGCGAGCTCGCCGCCGAGCGCGCAGAGCCCAGCGATGGGCTTCACGCGACGCGCGTGCCGGGCGCCCTCGATCGCGCGCAGATCGACTTCGGACCCGAGATTGAACGAGAGGGCGTCGAAGGCGAGCGGATCGCCCTCGGAGATCTCGAGGCGTCGCGCGTTGTGGTCGATGCCGGTGGCGCGGGCCCGAACCAGGCGGCCCCCGAACTCGGCGACGAGCGCCTCGGGATCGATCCGATCGGCCTCGGCCGGGTGTCGCCCACCGAGCACGCCCGTCGCCAGACCCGAGTACCAGAATGCGTCGGGCTCGACGAGCACGCAGTCGATGCCGCGGGCCTCGAGCCGGCGGGCCGCACGCATCACGTGCAGGTGGGCGTGTCCCGCCCCGACCAGGATCAGACGGGTCCGCGTTCCCATGCGTGCCGATCGACTCCTCCCTGGGCCGGTGCCTCCCGACCGCGTCCGTGGGCGCGTGGCGACGGCCTGCACCGACGCCTCGCGGCCGCCTGCGTGAGCGCGCACCGATCGGCCGGGCCCACGCCTCGCACCGAGCGCCCTGCTCCATCCCTCACACCGTCTCGCGGGGGGTCACCGCGCTACTCTATTAGCGTGTCCGACGCCCCGCCCACCGACAACGCCCGCCGCGTGCTCGAGGCGCGCTACCTGCTCCGCGACGCCCAGGGTGCGCTCGCCGAAGACTGGGAGGGCCTGTGCCGTCGGGTGGCCCGGGCAGTCGCCGAGGTGGAGCGCGACTTCGGCGAAGACTGGCTGGCGAGCGAGGCGGCCTTCGCCGACCTGATGCTCTCGCGAACCTTTCTCCCCAATTCGCCGACCCTGATGAACGCCGGCACCGAGCTCGGCCAGCTCGCCGCCTGCTTCGTGCTCCCGGTCGAGGACAGTCTCGAGAGCATCTTCGACACGGTGAAGCGGATGGCGCTGATCCATCAATCGGGAGGCGGCACCGGCTTCTCGTTCTCGCGCCTGCGACCCGAAGGCGATCTCGTGCGGCGCACGCACGGGGTGGCCTCGGGCCCCGTCTCGTTCATGCGCGTCTTCGACGCGGTCACCTCGGTGATCAAGCAGGGCGGCCGCCGGCGCGGCGCCAACATGGGCGTGCTCCGGTTCGATCATCCCGACGTACGCGCCTTCGTCGCCGCCAAGGCCGATGCCGAGAGCCTCTCCAACTTCAATCTCTCGCTCACCACCCCCGCCCGCTTCTGGCGGGCCGTCGAGCGCGGCGACGCGCTCGAGGCGGTGAAGGCGCGCGACGGCCGCGTGACCGAGACCCTCGACGCGCGGGCCCTGCTCGCCGAGATCGCCGAGCACGCCTGGGCCACGGGCGACCCCGGGATCGTGTTCCACGACGCCATCGACCGCGAGAACCCGACCCCGACCCAGGGCCCGCTCGAAGCGACCAACCCGTGCGGCGAGCTCCCGTTGCTCGCGAACGAGGCCTGCAACCTGGGCTCGCTCCGGGTGGACCGCTTCGTGCGCGAGGGGAGGATCGACTGGGAGCGTCTCGAGCAGAGCGTGGCGCGCGCGGTGCGCTTCCTCGACGACGTGATCGAGGCGAGCCACTACCCCGATGCCGCCATCACCGAGACGGTGCGCGGCAACCGCAAGATCGGGCTCGGCGTGATGGGCTTCGCCGACCTGCTCGTCGATCTCGGCATCGCCTACGACGCGCCCGAGGCCGCGCGCGTGGCGACCGAGCTGGCCGAGCGCATGCGCGTCGCCGCCGAGCGCGCCTCGGCCCTGCTGGCCGAGAAGCGCGGAGTGTTTCCGCGTCACGCCGGGTCGCGGGCCGAGGCCCGGGGCCTGCGGCTACGGAACGCCACGGTGCTCTCGATGGCGCCCACCGGAACCATCTCGATCCTCGCCGGCTGCTCGGGCGGCATCGAGCCCTACTTCGCACTCGCCTTCCTGCGTCACGTCCTCGACGGCGCGCGTCTTCCCGAGACGGTCGAGCGTTTCGAGCAGGCCCTCCGTCGCGAAGGGGCCTGGAGCCAGGACCTGCTCGACGAGGTGCGCGCGCGCGGCTCGGCGCGCGGGGTCCGAGGAGTCCCCGAGGCGGTCCGGCGGCTCTTCCCGATCGCCGCCGACATCGCGCCCGCAGCGCATCTCGCGATCCAGCAGGCCTTCCAGCGTCACACCGACAATGCGGTCTCCAAGACCATCAACCTGCCGCACTCGGCCACGCCGGCCGATGTCGCGGCGATCTACCGGTCGGCCTGGGAGCGCGGCCTGAAGGGCATCACGGTCTTCCGCGAACGCTCGAAGGGCAGCGCGGTGCTGGTGCGCGGCAGCGGACAGGCCGACGAGCCGATCGAGGCCCCCGCCCACTTCGCCGGCGGCTGCCCCACCCAGCGCTGTCCGTAGGCGCGGGGACCCGCGCTCCGGTCGAGCCGCGCGCGCCGCACGCCCCCGCGAATGGTGTGGTGTGGGACGGACAGCGGGTGGCGGAGGGCTCAGCTGCCCACCCAGACGGTCTTGGCGTTGGTGAACTCGCGCAGGCCCAGGTGCGCGAGCTCGCGGCCGTAGCCCGAGCGCTTGATCCCGCCGAAAGGCAGCCGCGGCTCGCTCTTCCCCACCTCGTTCACGAACACGGCGCCGGCCTCGATCCGGGGCACCAGCTGCTCGGCCCGGGCAGGGTCGCCGCTCCAGACGCTCGCGCCGAGCCCGAACTCGGTCTGGTTGGCGAGCGCCACCGCCTCGTCGTCGTCGCGGCAGCGGAGCACGGCGGCCACCGGACCGAAGGTCTCCTCGCGCGCCACCGGATCCCCGGGCGCCACCTCGAGCAGGGTGGGCGGGTAGAAGCAGCCCGGACCGCCCATCCGCTCGCCCCCGAGCCGGAGCTTCCCTCCGGCGGCCACCGACCGCTCGACCTGGTCGTGGAGCTCGTCCACCAGATCGGCCCGGGCCAGGGGTCCGACGTCGGTGTCGGGATCGAGGGGGTCGCCCACCCGGAGCGCGGCGAGCTCGGCGCGGAAGGCCTCGACGAAGGCGTCGGCGACGGCCTCGGCCACGATGAAGCGCTTGGCCGCGATGCAGCTCTGGCCCGAGTTCTGGGCGCGGCCCCAGGCGGCCCGCGCCGCCACCGCCGCGACGTCGACGTCGTCGAGCACCACGAAGGGATCGCTCCCGCCGAGCTCGAGCACCGTCTTCTTCAGGTTGCGCCCGGCGCGGGCCGCGATGGCCATTCCGGCCGGCTCGCTCCCGGTGAGGGTCACCGCGCGCACGGCCGGCTCGTCGATCAGGGCCTCGGCGCGCCCGGCCGGGACGAGCAGGGTCTGGAACACGCCCTCGGGCGCCCCCGCCTCGCCCAGGATGCGCTCGATCGCGAGCGCGCAGCCCGGCACGTTCGAGGCGTGCTTGAGGAGACCGACGTTGCCGGCCGCGAGGGCTGGAGCCGCGAAGCGGAAGACCTGCCAGAAGGGAAAGTTCCAGGGCATCACCGCGAGCACCGGTCCGAGCGGATCCTGGCGGACATAGCTCCGGGTGGCGTCGGTGGCGATGGGCTCAGGGGCGATGATCGCCTCGCCGTGCTCGGCGTAGAACTCGCAGACCCAGGCGCATTTCTCGACCTCGGCCTCGGCCTGCCGGATCGGCTTGCCCATCTCTTCGGTCATGCGGCGGGCGTGCTCGGCCGCGTCGCTCCGGTGCCGGCGCGCGGCCTCGCGGAGCGCGCGGGCGCGCTCGGCGGCGGGTGTGAGGCGCCAGGTCGCGAAGGCAGCCTCGGCCCGCTCGAGCCGCCGCGCGATCTCGGGCTCGTCGAGTGCGGGGTACTCGGCGAGACGCTCGCCCGTCGCCGGGTTCCGGGCCTCGAAGCTCGTGGGTCGACTCATCCGGGACTGCCTCCGTCACGAGAACGTAACGCGGCGGCCCCGACGGCGGCGAACCCTTTCCGGACCCGCACCGGGCCACTTGTCGATCGCGCCGCGCGGATCTACCGTTGGCGCGCCCCCGCGCGAGCCGACGGCTGCGCAGGCACCCTTGGCTGCCACGTTCGACGCACCTCGATCGAGCCGCTCGACCCACATCGTCGGTCGAACCTGCGTCTGGAAGGAATCCGACCGTGACTCCCGAAAACCTGAACCCGTTCGTTCCGTGCACTCCGTCCGCGCCGCCCACCCCGTCCACACCGTCTGCTGCGCCCACCCCGTCCGCTGCTCCCTCCGCACGGTGCCCGTCGACGGGCGCGCGCGCGAACGT
>CAYYUT010000236.1:0-5965 GCA_964474935.1 uncultured Spirochaetales bacterium | reverse complement strand
TTCCGGGCCTCGGCGGGCGAGTCCGACGGGGCCGACCGGGAGCTGCTCATGCGGTCCTTCGCCGCCCAGAGCGCTGTCGACTGGCCGGCGCTCGACGCCGCCCTCGCCGACGACGCCTAGTCCCCCAGCCCTGGAAGTCGCCCGGAGTCGGGCGCGGCAGCACCTTCCGATCAGCGACGGCCGGGCGCCGCGCCCGGGTCCCGACGCGCGGCACCCGGGCCGGGCACGGGCCGCAGCCCTCCGGCTACTTCGTCCAGACCGCGGCGTTCGAGATCACGGGGGTGCCCCGCTCCCTGGTGCTGGCCGCCACCACCATGCGGCCCTCCTCGCACCACATGCGGGTCACGAGCGTCTCGCCCGGGAAGACGACCCCGGCAAAGCGCGCGGCGTAGCGGGCCACCTTGCTCGTGTCGCCCTCGAGCGCGTGATCGACCACCGCCTTGCACACGATCCCGTACGAGCACAGCCCGTGGAGGATCGGCACGTCGAAGCCCCCGAGCTTTGAGAACTCGGGATCGGCGTGAAGGGGGTTCTTGTCGCCCGAGAGCCGGTAGAGCAGCGCCTGTTGGGGCAGCGTCTTCGACTCCACCTCGATGTCGGGATCCCGCTCGGGGGGCTTGTTGCCGGCCTTCGGGCCGCTCTCGCCCCCGAAGCCGCCCTCGCCGCGCAGGAACACCGAGAATCGGTTCACGAAGAGCGTCGTCCCGCTCGCGTCCTTCGTCTCGGCCTCGATGATCACGAGCGCCGCCTTCTGCTTGTCGTAGATCCCGGCGATCCGCGCCGTGGTGCGCGAGGCGCCCGACGTGGGGATCGGGGCCTTGATCTCGAGGTCCTGCTCCCCGTGCAGGAGCATGGCGAGGTTGAAGTCGAGACCGGGCACCGCGGCCACCCCGGCGAGCGCCGGGAAGGCCGGCACCACCCCGTAGCTCGGCAGCACCTTGAGGTTCTTCTCGTAGCAGTAGGCGAGCTCGTTCGGATCGGTCTGGGGCACACCCGCGCCGAGCCCGAGGTGGTAGAGGATGACGTCGTCCTGGGTCCAGCTCGCCTCGGTCGGCTTGAGGTCGGCGCCCAGCGCCTTCTCCATGTCGATCGGCATGGCTTATCCCTTCAGCGCCTCGAAGAGGAGCTTCATCTCGTCGTTGATGCTGTCCGGCACGATGTGGCCGTCGGTGTTCCGGATCTGGTCGATGTGATCGCGGATGTCCTCGACGCTCGGCACCGTCCCCTTCCCGGCCATCCAGCCCTGGCAGAGCCCGATGAAGATGCGAGCGTAGCGGCCGCCGCCCACCGAGAAGATCTGATGGGTCTCCTGGCAGGCCTCCGACACCAGATACGCCACGAGCGGCGTCACCTGGTTCGGGTCGAGCGCCTCGGCGAGCGGGCCGAGCAGATTCTCGGTCATCCGGGTGCGGGCGATCGGGGCGATCACGTTCGACTTGATGTCGTTCTTGGCGCCCTCGATCGCGAGCACGTTCGAGAGCCCCACGAGACCCATCTTGGCCGCACCGTAATTGGTCTGGCCGAAGTTCCAGAAGAGCCCGGCCGCCGAGGCGGTGAACACGAAGCGACCGAAGCCGGTGTCCTTCATCGCGCGGAAGGCCGGCTGGCTCACGAAGAAGGCACCCTTCAGGTGCACGTCGATCACGGCCTCGAGATCCTCGGGCGGGAGCTTGGCGAAGCTCTTGTCGCGCAGGATGCCGGCGTTGTTGATCACGATGTCCACGCGTCCGAACGCGTCGAGAGCGCTCTTGGTGATCGCCTCACCACCCTCGGGCGTCGCCACCGAGTCGTAGTTCGCGACGGCCTCGCCGCCGGCCTCCACGATCTCCTTCACGGTCGCATCGGCCATCGAGCTGCCCGATCCCGTCCCGTCGGAGGATCCGCCCAGATCGTTCACCACCACCTTGGCTCCGCGCGAGCCGAGCATCAGGGCGTACGTCTTGCCGAGGCCGCCGCCGGCCCCGGTGATGATGGCGACGCGCCCGTCGTAACGAATCTCAGACATTCAGAAGCTCTCCTATCGAATGAGTGGCTCTCGCCGCGTGCCCGACGCCTGCCCGGCAGGCTTCCGGCCCGCGGCATCCAAATGATCGGCCGCCGAGGCGCCCGCGGGTCCCACCGCGAGGCCGGGACCCTCCGACACCCTGGGGAGGCGTTCACGACCTCCGTCGCCAGGCGACGCGTGCAGCGTCATCCGACCCGGCGAAGCGACCTGGCGAAGCGACCGGGCGGCGCGGCGGGCGGGAGCATAGCGCGAATCGGCCCCGGACTGACCCGGGAATCAACCCCCATCAACCGCCGTTCGCCGAGCGCCCACCCCGGGCCTCGAGCGACCGCGTCTCGCGCAGGGCCTCGGCCTGCGCGCGAGGCGTCCAGGCCAGCTCGCTCCGCGCCCGCTCGACCGAGTAGCGGCTCATCCCGAAGGGGAAGGGAATCGGCAGCCAGACGCGCGCGGCCGGGAAGCCCGCCTCGGCGAGGCTCCGCGCGAAGCCCCAGGCGGTGCCGGGAATCCCGAGGTTGTAGGCCCGTCCGGCCGAGCCGGGGCTCGCCAGCGCCAGGGCCACCGCCTCGGCCACGTCCCCCCCGTACACGAGCGAGAGCGGGCATCCGACCGGAAGCACCGTCAAGGGAGGTCGGATCCAGCGGCGGACGATCCGGGTCATGGTTCCGTCGAAGGCTCCGAAGACCGCCGCCGGCCGGAACACCGTCAGAGCCTGGCCGTAGCGCTCGGCCGCCTGCCAGGCCGCCTCCTCGGCGAGCGCCTTCGACGCCGCGTAGCGCTGCCAGGGCCAGGGCCGTGCGCGAGTGCGGATCCGGGCACGGTCCTCCTCGACGGGACCGCCGAAGATCGATCCGCGGTACACCACCACCGACGACATGTGGATCAGGCGCTCGACGCCCGCCTCGTGCGCGGCTGCGAAGACGTTCTCGCAACCCTCCACGTTGGGGCGTCGGAAGCTGCCCCAGTCGGTGAAACCGAGCGAGAGGAGGGCCGCGTTGGAGACGACTGCGTCGACCCCGTCGAAGCCCCGACGGAGGGCTTCGCGATCCGCGAGGTCGGCGCGCCGCATCTCGATGCGGGCGGCCAACTCGGGCACCTTGTCGGGCGAGCGGACCACCCCGATGACCGTGGCGCCGCGTGCCTCGAGTGCGTCGACCAGGTAGCGCCCGAGGAAGCCGGTGGCGCCCGTCACCGCCACACGGGCGCGCGCGAGGTCCATCGGGTGCCTAGGAACCCCCGCGGCCCGCGACCGAGCGCTTCAGCACCGATCCGGTGAGACGGCGCACCAGGCTGCGCGGCATCCACGACTGCGAGGTGACGGCCAGCCGATTGGCGAGACCCGGCACCACCACCAGCGTCCCCCGCTCGAGACCGGCGAGCGACGCCTCGACCACCTCGCCCGCTTCCATCCAGGCCATCTGGGGAATGGCCCCGGGATCCACGTCGGCGGTGTCCTGGAACTCGGTGCGCGTGAATCCGGGACACAGCGCCTGCAGCTTGACGCCGCTGCCCGCGACCTCGTCGGCCACACCTTCGGTGAATGCGTTCACGAAGGCCTTCGTCGCGGCGTAGGTCGCCATGAAGGGAGCGGGCGAGAAGCTTGCCATCGACGAGACGTTGATGATGCCCCCGCGGCCGCGCGTGAGCATTGCGGGCAGCGCCGCCCGCGTCAGCCGAACCAACGCCAGGACGTTCAGCCGGATCTCGGACTCTTCGCCGTCGGGCGGGAGCTCGGCGAGACGGCCGGCCGTCCCGAATCCGGCATTGTTCACGAGGAGCTCGAGCTCCGGATCGCTCGCCACCTTGTCCTCGACGCTGCGGAGCTCTCCCGCCTGGATCAGATCGGCGGGGAACACCTCGACCTCGACGCCGTGGCACTGCTCGAGACGCTTCGCCAGCGACTCGAGCCGGTCGGCGCGCCGGGCCACGATCGTGAGATCGTGCCCGCGCCGGGCGAGATGCTCGGCGAACGCCTCGCCGATTCCCGACGAGGCCCCGGTCACGAGCGCGCGCGGTCGGGCGCCACCCCTCGACCGATTTCCCCGTCTCGGTTTGGAATGGGTCGCGTTCGAGTCGGTCGTGTTCGCGTCGTCCGCGTCCTTGTTGGCCATGGGACCCTCCAGCACCGCCTGAACGATGTGTCGCGCAAGCATCGCACAGGGCCCGGGGCGTGTCTGCCCTCGCATGGGGGCGATCCACACCGCCTGCCGAGAGCGGGAACCTTCCTCGCTCGTCGTCATCTGTGGACTAGAGTCGCCGAGCGGACCGAAACAGCCTCCGCCCCACCGATCCGATCCGGCCAAGGGCCACAGGAGCGACATGACGCGAGCCAGGAGCGATCAGGGCTTGGCCGGGGGCATCGGAACCACTGACCTGCGCGTCGCGGGGGCCCGCCTCGGGGATCCTGGCTTCGATGCACGTGTGGCGAGCTCGCTGGGCGGCCTCCTGCGGCGGGGCGCGCTGCGCACGCTCCAGGTGAACGTCGGCCGACTCTGTGATCTGGCCTGCCACCATTGCCACGTGGAGGCTGGTCCGAAGCGTCCGGAGCGCATGTCGGGCGCCACGGCAGAGCGCGTCATCGCGCTGCTGGCCGCGACGCCGGGCATTGCCACCCTCGACCTGACCGGGGGCGCCCCGGAGCTGAACGAGAGCTTCCGCTGGCTGGTCGCCGAGGCGCGTCGGCTCGGACGCCGGGTGATCGACCGGTGCAACCTGACGGTCTTCTTCCGTCCCGGCCAGGAGGACACGCCCGAGTTCCTGGCTCGACACCGGGTCGCGGTGGTGGCCTCTCTGCCCTGCTTCACGCTCGAACGACTGGAGGCGCAGCGTGGCCGGGGCGTCTTCGCGATGAGCATCGAAGCACTCCAGCGACTGAACGCCCTCGGATACGGCCGGGGAGACGGGCTCGAGCTGGACCTGGTGTACAACCCGATCGGGGCGAGCCTGCCTCCTTCCCAGGAGTCTCTCGAGGCCCGCTACCGTGAGGAGCTCGGGCATCGATTCGGAATTCGCTTCGATCGGCTCTGGACCATCACCAACATGCCGATCCGACGCTTCGCACATCAGCTCGAGAGGGACGGACGGCTCGACGCCTATCTCGCGCTGCTCGTGAATCACTTCAATCCGGCGACGCTTCCGGACCTGATGTGCCGGAGTCTCGTGTCGGTGTCCTGGGACGGCCGACTCTTCGACTGCGACTTCAACCAGATGCTCGACGTGGCGATCGGTGGCGATCCCCTCTCGCTCGCGGATGTGTCGGATCTGGACCAGCTCGAGGGGCGCGCGATCGCGACGGGCCGGCACTGCTTCGGCTGCACCGCGGGCGCCGGCTCGAGCTGCGGGGGAGCCCTCGACAGCGGATCCACCGCTGCGTAACGCACCGCCGACTGCTGCATCCGAGGAACAGGGAAAGTCAGGCGAGGAGATCCGAATTGGAAGAGACCACGCAGGCAACGAGCGGCTACGACACGCCCCCCGGGCAACGAGGCGCCGCCACGGCCGGGGCGGCTGGCGGGGGCCGGGGCTCGCGCTGGGTGCGGCCCGTGATCGCCCTCGTGGCCCTCGCGGCGCTGATCGCCCTCGGTAGCCAGGCGGGCCCGTATCTGAAGAGCTTCCAGGAGTGGGTTCAGGGCCTCGGCGCCCTCGGTCCGATCGTGTTCATCGTGGGCTACGCGGTCGCGACGGTGGCGTTCGCGCCCGGTGCACCCCTGACGCTCGCCGCCGGCCCGATCTTCGGGATCGCATGGGGCACGCTCTACGTCTTCGTGGCCGCGACACTCGGCGCATCGCTCGCGTTCCTCTCGGCCCGGTACTTCGTGCGCTCGTGGGTCGAGCAGCGCGTCTCGAACGATGCCCGTTTCGCCTCGATCGACCGCGCCGTCGGCCGCGAGGGCCTGAAGATCGTGACGCTGCTCCGGCTCTCTCCGATCTTCCCCATCAACCTGTTGAACTACGCACAGGGCC
>CAYYUT010000235.1:0-5980 GCA_964474935.1 uncultured Spirochaetales bacterium | reverse complement strand
ATCAAGACCCACAAGAAGACCGGCGCGACACTCGCCAAGAAGAACCTGATCGGGATCAACGGCGACAAGAACTGGCTGCCCCACTACCGGGCGGGCTTCCATTCCACGGGCGGTGACGAGTTCCCCCAGCCCGACGCCTACTCGCGCCTCCGGGCCTGGGGCGGCGAGACCGCACGACGGCTCCTCAAGCGCGGTATCGGAGGCGCCGTCTTCAAGCGCCTGCGGGCGCTCGAGAACGCCACCGGTCTGGGTGAGCGCACTCGGGCGGGCAACTGGTTCGGAAACGACACGATCTGGCGCACCACGCTCGACCTGAACCTGGTGTTCTATCTGGGCGATCGCGAGGGCCGTCTCGGCCAGCCCACGCGCCGCGTGCTCAACGTGTACGATGGCATCATCGCAGGGGAAGGGAACGGACCCATGGGCCCCGACGACCGGCCGATCGGTCTCCTCGTGGCGGGCGAAGACCCGGGCGCGGCCGATTGCGTGATCAGCTGGCTGATGGGCTACGACTGGCGGAAGATCCCGCTCCTGAGGCGCTCGGTCCAGGATCTCGGCGGCGGCCATCGCATCACCGGGTTCCGTGGCGACGCCCAGGCACTGCCCGTCGCGTGGGTCGAGAACGGGGAGTGCCGCGAGATCCGCTTCGCGGACATCGAGCGCAACTTCGAGTTCCGGGCGCATCCCGGCTGGGCGGGCACGATCGAGCGTGACGTTCCTGCGGACGCCCCGCGCGGGAGCGAAGCATGAGACAGCTGATCCAGTCCTACCGGACCGGCGAGATGAAGGTCGAAGAGGTCCCGCCCCCCTCGGTGCGCCCGGGCGGAGTGCTCGTCCGGACGGTGCGCTCGCTGGTGTCGGCCGGCACCGAGAAGATGATCGTGGATCTCGCCCGCAAGAGCCTGATCGCCAAGGCCCAGGCGCGGCCCGACCTGGTTCGCAAGGTGGTGCGGACCGTCCAGAAGCAGGGCCTCCTGAACACCTTGCAGAAGGTCCGCACCAAGCTCGATACCCCGATCCCGCTCGGCTATTCGAGCGCCGGTGTGGTGGTCGAGGTGGGTCCGAACGTGAGCGAGTACCACGTGGGCGACCGCGTGGCCTGTGGCGGCGCCGGCTACGCCAACCACGCCGACTACAACTACGTGCCGCGCAACCTCGTCGCGCGCGTTCCGGAGGGCGTGTCGTTCGAGGCCGCGAGCTTCGCCACGGTCGGAGCCATCGCCCTCCAGGGCGTGCGCCAGACGGCACCGACGCTCGGCGAACGGGTGGCCGTGCTCGGACTCGGGCTGATCGGCCAGCTCACGGTGCAGCTCCTGCGGGCGAACGGCTGCCGCGTGCTCGGCTTCGACCCGAATCCGGCGCGCGCCAAGCTCGCCATGGAGCTCGGCGCACAGCTCGCCGTGTCGGACGATCCCCTGCAGGCCGCCGAGCGGTTCAGCGCGGGCGAGGGGCTCGATGCGGTGGTCGTGGCCGCCTCGAGCCCGACCGCCGGTCCGCTCGAGCAGGCGGGCGAGATGTCGCGCCTGCGCGGGAGGGTCGTCGTGGTGGGTCTGGTCGGGATGGAGGTGCCGCGCTCGCTCTACTACCGGAAGGAGCTCGATCTGCGCATGTCCATGTCATACGGCCCCGGCCGCTACGACCCCGACTACGAGGAGCGCGGGTTCGACTATCCGCTGGCCCACGTGCGCTGGACGGAGCAGCGCAACCTCGAGGCGTTCCTCGACCTGGTGGGCGACGGGCGGCTGAAGCTCGACCCCCTCGTGACCCATCGCTACGCGATCGACGACGCGCTCGACGCCTACAGCCTGATGCTCGAAGGTCGCGAACCCTTCCTCGGCGTGCTGCTCGAGTACGGCGCAGACGACGCCGAGGCCACGGCCCCGGAGCCGCGGGTCCGCCTCGCCAGCACCCCGCTCGCGCGCGATCGGGTCGGCGTCGGCCTGGTCGGCGCCGGGAGCTTCGCCCAGTCGGTGCTCCTTCCCGCCATCAAGCGATCGGGGGTCGGGGAGCCGGTGGCGATCGCCTCGGCGGGCGGGATGACCGCGCGCCGGATCGGCGAGGAGTACGGCTTTCGCGAGGCGACGGCCTCGGCGGAAGGTGTGGTGGCACACGACGACGTCGACGCGGTCTTCGTGCTCACCCGCCACGACCTGCACGCGCCGCTGGTCGTGGAGGCCCTGCGAGCCGGCAAGCACGTCTTCACCGAGAAGCCGCTCTGTCTCGATCACGACGAGCTCGATGCCATCGCGGCGGCCCGCAACGATTCGCCGGGTGACGTGATGGTGGGATTCAACCGGCGCTTCGCGCCGCTGGTGGGCGACCTCGCCCGCCACTTCGAGGGCCGGACCCATCCGCTCGTGATGACCTACCGGGTGAACGCCGGCTTCATCCCGGGAGAGCACTGGGTCCACGACCCGGTCGAGGGGGGCGGCCGGATCCTCGGCGAGGTCTGCCACTTCGTCGATCTGCTCCAGCACCTGGCGGGGGCGCTCCCGGTGCAGGTTCAGGCGACCTCGATCGACGGCGACAGCCGCTTCCGGGGCGACGACAACCTGATCGCGACCCTGCGCTTCGGCGACGGATCGATCGGGAGCGTACTCTACACGGCCATGGGTGACGGGAAGCTCTCGAAGGAGTATCTCGAGGTCTTCGGGGAGGGCCGGGTGGCGATCCTCGAGGACTTCCGGCGGCTCGAGCTCACCGCGGGCGGGCGCACCAAGACCCTCAAGTCGGCCAACCAGGACAAGGGCTTCGACGAGGAGATCCGGCGCTACTTCGCAGCGGTGCGGAGCGGATCGGAGCTCCCCATCCCCTTCCGCCAGTCCGAGGCCACCACGCGCGCCTGTCTGGCGATCCAGGAAGCCCTGCGAACCGGACGGGAGATCCCGCTCTAGGCGCGACGATGGCCCACCCGAAGCTCAAAGCGATCTACGACCGCCTGCCGATTCCGCTCCAGACGGTGCTGGTCTCGGCGGCCGGCTGGCGCAGCTCGCGAGTCCGCTTCGGGGCACCCTTCCAGCGCGTCCTCGCCGAGCTGCGCGACACCGACGGCTACGACGAGGAGCGCGTCCGGGAAGATCAGGAGCAGCGGCTGCGCGACACGGTGCGATGGGCCGTCCGCACCGTCCCCTACTACCGCGAACTCTTCCGCCGCGAAGGCATCGACCCCGACCAGATTCGGGGTCTCGACGATCTGAAGAAGATCCCCGACCTGCCCAAGGAATGCGTACGGCGCCGAGCGAGCGAGCTCCGCAGCGAGGCGATCCACGACCGCGACATCGTGCCCGGCCACTCGAGCGGCACCACGGGAACGGCCCTCGCGCTCTACCACACCCGCGAGGCGCTCGGCTGGGAGTACGGCGTCATCTGGAGGCAGCGCGGCTGGTACGGGCTCCAGCTCCACGACCGGTTCGCGGCCTTCGGCGGTCAACAGGTGGTGCCGTTCGCGCAGACGCGCCCGCCCTTCTGGCGCTTCGATTCCACGCGCTCGCGCATGCTCTTCTCGCTCTATCACATGACCCCGCGCTTCCTCGAGCACTATGCGCGCGAGCTGTCACGCCCCGGCCGCTATCGCTTCTGGCAGGGCTATCCCTCGTCGATCGGGATGATCTGCCAGTACCTGCTCGACCGTGGGATCGATCTCGGCGTGGCCGCTCCGAAGGCCATCTTCACCTCGTCCGAGACCCTGCTCGACTTCCATCGCGACCGCATCACCCGGGCCACGGGCGCCAGCATTGCGGACCGCTACGGCAACGCCGAGTTCAGCGTCTCGGCCGTCCAGTGCCCCGAGGGCCGCTACCACGTCGACACCGAGTTCGGGGTGGTCGAGATCGACCCGAGCGAGGAGACCGACGACTGGGTGCGCGGCGAGGTCATCTCGACCGCCTTCTCGAACCGGGCCATGCCCCTGATCCGCTACCGCACGGGGGACGTGGCGACCCTGCGCAAACGGGGCGGCTGTCCCTGTGGGCGCGCCCGCCCCATCCTCGAGCAGATCGACGGTCGGATCGAGGACTTCGTGGTGACCCCGGACGGGCGTCGCATCGGACGGATGGACCACATCTTCAAGGACGCGCTCCAGGTGAAGGAAGCCCAGATCCACCAGCCTTCGCTCGACCGGATCACCGTCCGGCTGGTGCCCCGAGAGGGCTTCGGCGATGCCGATCGGCGCGAGCTCGAACGCGAGTTCCGCTCCCGCCTGGGCGACGAGATCGAGATCGCCTACGAGCTCCTGGACGCGATCCCACGTGGCCCCAACGGGAAGTTCCGGGCGGTGCTGTCCGAGGTGAAGGAAGGACAGCTCGACTCCCATCCCGATCGCTAGGGCCCTGCCCCGGAGGCGCGGCGCTCGTGCCGGCAGCCCGGCGACCCCCGGGATTCTCTCGCGCCGGCTAGCCGTCTGCGTCGCCCCGAGCGCCGGCGGGCGTCTCGTCCGACTCCGGGAACAGGGCCTCGAAGGCCGTCTCGTCCAGGATCTCGACGCCGAGCTCCTCGGCACGATCGCGCTTGCTGCCGGCGGCCTCGCCCGCCACCACGTAGTCGGTCTTCTTCGAGACCGAGGAGGTCACGCGGCCGCCGACCGACTCGATGCGCCGGCGCGCCTCGTCGCGGGTCGAGCCCGCGAGCGTCCCGGTGAGCACGAACGTCTTGCCGGCGAGCGGCCCCTGCGCCGAGCCGCTGCGCGGCGGGTGCGTCTCGAAACGGACTCCGAGCTCGCGCAGACGGGCCACCTCCTCGCGATTGCGCTCGTCGGCGAAGAACCGCACGAGCGATTCGGCGATGGTCGGACCGACCCCCGGGACGGCTTCGAGCTGCTCCTGGGAGGCCTGCATCAACGGGTCGAGATCACCGAACGCGTCGTCGAGGAGCTCGGCGACGCCCTCGCCGACGTGGCGGATCCCGAGCGCGTAGAGCAGACGCGCCAGCGTGGTGTGCCGAGCCCGTTCGATCGCGGCCACGAGGTTCCGCGCCGACTTCTCGCCCACCCGCTCGAGCCCGACGAGCCGTTCGGCGTCGAGCGCGAACACGTCCGAGAGTCGGCGCACGTGTCCGCCTTCGACGAGCTGTTCGACGAGCTTCTCGCCGAGCCCGTCCACGTCGAGGGCGCCCCGACTGGCGAGGTGGCGCAGGTTGTTGCGGAGCTGGGCGGGACAGTCGAGGTTCGGGCAGCGCGTGACCGCCTCGCCCTCGAGCCGCACCGTGTCGGACGCGCAGATCGGACAACGCGTCGGGAGCGCGTAGCGGCGGGTCCGCTTCGGCCGCTTCTCGCGCACGACGCTCACCACCTGGGGAATCACGTCACCGGCGCGCTGCACGACGACCGTATCGCCCACCCGCACGTCCTTGCGATCGATCTCGTCCTGGTTGTGGAGCGATGCGTTCGAGACCGTCACGCCTCCGACCCGGACGGGCTCGAGCTTGGCGACGGGCGTGAGGGCACCCGTGCGTCCGACGCTCGCCTCGATGTCGCGCACCACCGTGGTGGCCTGCTCGGGGGGAAACTTGAAGGCGATGGCCCAGCGCGGCGCGCGCGGCAGCTCGCCGATCTCTTCCCGCAGGGCGATGTCGTCGACCTTGAACACGGTGCCGTCGCATTCGACCCGCATCTCGTGGCGCCGCCCGAGCAGCCGCCGGTGGAAGGCGATCGCCTCATCGACCCCCCGGCAGCGCTCGCGCTCGGGGCTCACCACGACGCCCCACGACCCGAGGGCATCGAGGAGCTCGCGCTGGGTGGCGACGGCGCGCTACGGCCCCTTCATGGACGACGCGCTCTACGCCCGAAACTGGTTCACGGTGCGCGCGAAATACCCCGACATCTTCAAGCGTCATCATCCGGACCTGTTCACCGCCAAAGGCGCGGAGGACGAGCGATGACCGCCCCGGCCCCTGTCCCGATCGCCGCGCAGGGCGTGAGGCCCATCCGTCCGAAGATCATCTTCTCCATGATCGAAGAGACGTTTCCGGACGACAACGTCATGTT
>CAYYUT010000234.1:0-5981 GCA_964474935.1 uncultured Spirochaetales bacterium | reverse complement strand
ATCTCGGCCGAGTTTTCCGATCAGGATGACTTTGTTGACACCCGCCATGTGCTTCCTCTCTCCCTGGGACCGTTTGGAGCATCATCCCGTCCACTCTGTTCGAAGTCAATCCGGAACGGGAGTGCACACCGGGTCGAAACGCCGTTCCGCCGACGGAGAGCCCTGTTCGTGTCGGTGTGAGCGGATGCCGGTCTCGGTTGATGGACACGCGGCCCGTGGGTACCTTCCACCGCAACTCGCCCGGGGGGGCGAGCCTTGACCACGAGATTCTCCACGACCGACGCCACGCGCCGACCGCGTGGCGCGCGCACCACGCGTATGGACGCGTGCCTGGACTCGTGTGCGTGCGGGTCGACGCCCTCCCACGTGTCGAGTGCCGTCGACGGCCCCCACGATCGGCGCACGTCGTCACCCGCGATCGATCCGCGGCCGGCCCTGTTGCGACCGGCCGATGGCTCCCGGTGGAGCGAGGTGGCCGTTGGGCACTAGGGCGATGCGTCGACCGCGTGCCTCGCGGTCCGCGGACCGCCGTCGGGAGGAGGGCGACCCGGACTCGAGCGTCACGGCCGAGATCGCGGGTCTCGGGCTCATCCTGCTCGGTCTGGTGGGTGCGCTGGCGCTCGGTTCCTATCACCCGACGGACCCGCTCTTCGAGCTCGCGCCGGTCGAGAACCGGGCCGGATTGCTGGGTGCGCACCTGGCGGGGCTGCTCCACGCCGCCGTCGGGTGGGGCGCCGTCGTGGTGGTCACGGGGATCGGGCTCTGGGGAGTCCGGCTGCTCCTCGGGCGCGGTTGGACACCGGTCGGCACGCGCACCTGGGTGGGGACCCTGCTGACCGTGCTCGCCCTCGCGACCCTGCCTCCGATCGTCCACGAGCTCTGGCCGGGACGGATCGCCGTCCCCGACGGGGGGGCCGTCGGGGATTGGCTGGCTGCTGCCGAGCGTTCGCTCCTGAACCCGTGGGGCGCGCTGCTCGTGAGTGGGTTGCTGCTGGTGGTGGGGCTGCTGTCCCTGTTCGGGGTCTCGAGCGGCTCCGCGCTCGTGGCCCTCGGGCGTGCCGCGGGCGTCGTCGCCATCGGTGTCGGGCGAGGCCTGTCCCTCGTTCGCCTCGGCATCCGATCGTTCGCGACGTACGCACGGGCGCGGGCGTCGGACGCCCTGGATGCCGCCGCCCGGGGAATCGACGGTCTGCGCCGCAAGTTCGGGGAGGGGTGGAGCTGGCGGTGGCGTCGCGCACGTCACACCCGTCCCGCCCGTCCCATCGGGAGCACCGACGCGGTCGGGGTGTCCGGCGCTCCCGCCGAGATTCCGGTTCCCGTCGACCGCGACGACGACCTCGGAGCGCGGGCGCCGAGCGCGGCGCGACGCTCCGGCAAGGTATCGCTCGAGATCGTCGACCACGAGGCCGAGCGCCGCGCCCGCGAGCCGGCCCAGGAGATGTTCGCGTTCCGTCCCGAGGACGCGGGTCCCTACCAGCCGCCCGACGTCTCGATCTTCCAGCGGCCGCCCGAGGGCTCGCGTCGCATCGATCCCGACAGCCTGACGATGAACGCCCGCATCCTGGAGAAGAAGCTCGCCGACTTCGGGGTGATGGGAAGCGTCCTGAAGGTGCACCCGGGCCCCGTCATCACCATGTACGAGTTCGAGCCGGCCTCGGGCGTGAAGGTCGGAAAGATCGTCGGTCTGTCCGACGATCTCGCGCTCGCGCTCCGGGCCCTCTCGGTCCGGATCATCGCTCCCCTCCCCGGGAAGTCGGTGGTCGGGATCGAGGTCTCGAACCCGACCCGCGAGACCGTCTATCTGCGCGAGAACCTCGAGTCGGAGGCGTTTCGCAAGGCGGCGGGTCGCCTCACGCTGGCGCTCGGCAAGGACATCTTCGGGAACCCCGTCGAGGCGAATCTCGCGCGCATGCCGCACCTGCTCGTGGCGGGCGCCACCGGTACCGGCAAGAGCGTGTTCCTGAACAGTCTGCTCTGCTCGCTCCTCTTCCGGGCGACCCCGAGCGAGCTCAAGCTCCTGCTGATCGACCCGAAGCTTCTCGAGCTCTCGATCTACGAGGGTATTCCGCATCTGATCGTCGACGTGGTGACGAATCCGAAGAAGGCGGCGAGCGCCCTCGCGGGAATCGTCCACAAGATGACCGAGCGCTACCAGATGATGGCGGCGCTCGGCGTGCGCAGCATCGACCAGTTCAACGAGCGGGTCGACGAGGAGCTGGCGCAGGGCCAGACCACCTTCCGGCTCAAGAAGAAGCCCGGCGAGGAGGAAGGTCGCGAGGTCGAGTACGCCCGACTCCCTTACATCGTCGTCGTGGTGGACGAGCTGGCCGACCTGATGGTGGTGGCTGCCCGCGACGTCGAGGAATCGTTGCAGCGGCTCGCCCAGATGGCGCGGGCGGCGGGCATCCTCCTCGTGCTCGCGACCCAGCGCCCGAGCGTCGACGTCCTCACGGGCGTGATCAAGGCCAACTTCCCGGCGCGCATCTCGTTCCAGGTCTCGTCGCGCACCGACTCGCGGACCATCCTCGATCAGAACGGGGCCGAGCACCTGCTCGGAATGGGCGACATGCTCTTCCTGCCGCCCGGCACGTCGAAGCTCCAGCGCATCCACGGGGCCTTCGTCGACGAGAAGGAAGCGGCGGCTCTCGCAGGACACCTGCGCGAGCAGGGACGGCCCGAGTACGACGAGTCGCTGCTCGAGGCGAAGACCGAACGAGCGGCGAAGGAGGAGGCCGACGAGGAGGGCGCCGACGAGCTCTACGATCGTGGCGTCGCGATCGTGACCGAGACGCGCAACGCCTCGATCTCGTATCTCCAGCGTCGGCTCAAGGTCGGCTACAACCGCGCCGCGCGGATGATCGAGCGCATGGAGGAGGAGGGCGTCGTCGGTCCCAACGAGGGCAGCAAGGGACGCGAAGTCCTGGCCTCGCCCCTGCCAATCGAATAGTGCCTGCTCCTGGCCGTCGAACCCCTGGCATGGGTGCTGTCTCGTGACGCGATCGACCGGCAACGTCCCCGTGCGCCCGACTGGCCGCAGCGTATCCGCTGGGATCGGTGCGTGCGTGCTGCTCGCGCTCGGCGCGGCGCTTCCGGCAACGGGCGGGGGCCTCGAGGCGCCGGCGGCTGGGGCCGAATCGCATGGCGATGCCACGGGTGAGTTGGGCGGTGCGGGGTTCCCTGCACCGGGCGCGACCCGCGCCGTGGCCGACACCGCGCCGGCGACGGCGCCGGCAATCGGACCGGCACCCGGTTCGGCGGGCGGCGACTGCGCGGTCGCCACCGCACGCGCGGTGCAGTCCCGTTACGACGCCGTCGAGGATCTGCGCATCCGCTTCCGTCAGACACGACGACGCGCGTCGCTCGGGGGTCGGGGCGGGGGCGAGCTCGAGTCCCAGGGAGTGGCGACGATGGCCAAGCCTGGTCGGATGCGTTGGGTCTACGAGTCGCCCGAGCCGAGCCTCTTCGTCACGGATGGAAGCGTGGTGTGGACCTACGACCCGGGCCTCGGCGAGGCCCAGCGTCTGCCCGATGCGGGCCAGTTCCTATCGGGGGCGGCGCTCCAGTTCCTGGTGGGCGAGGGTCGTCTCGAGGAGGAGTTCTCGCTCGCCGCACGAAACTGCGGATCGGAGCGGGTGGCGCTGACCCTCGTACCGCTGCGCGACGCCGGCTACGAGAGGCTGGTGCTCGACGTCGTTCCCGAACGGGGCGAGGTGCTCGCGACCGAGGTCCACGACCTGTTCGGCAACCGCACGCGGATCGAGTTCGAGTCGGTCGAGTACGACGTCGGCCCCGATGCTTCCGAGTTCCGCTTCGAGCCGCCCGAGGGCGTCGAGGTGATCGAGCTCGAGCCGATCTCGGGCAGGTCGGTCGGTGCCGGGCGGCCGCTGTCGTGATGCCGCGTCGATCGGTGCGACCGGCGTGGTGGCAACGCGACGTGCGGGTCCGCAGCCGGCTTCGCCGCGTCGCGGGCTCGAGGAACCTGGCTGCGGTGGCTTCCCAGATGTGGAAGCTCCCTACCCATGCTGCGACCCTGCCGCCTTTGGAGGCGTTCAGCTGCACACCCTGTGCGAAGCGATGGCATTCCGACGCCTGCGTCGGAAACACGCTGGATCGGATCGGGGGAGCATCAGCAAGCGGCAGGCGGTGCGCAGCCTGGGTCCCGGAGATCGCGTGGCCCCGCCACGCCCGCGCCAGGGCCGCGAGTCGCCTGTCGCGGGCCGGCGCCGGCTCGGGGCTGGGGCGGCCCTGTCGAGCGGGTGGGGCCGCGGCTCGGGGCTCGCGTCGTTTCCGGGGAGCGCTTGCCGAGGCGCACCTGGGGGGCCCGGCGGAGGGCCTGGCGTCGGTTGACAGCGATAGGCGCTCTGATAACCTCGGAAGCTCGAATCAACCGGAAACTCAAGCACTTGCGTCGCTCGCCGCATCTCGATCGAAGCCCCTCGGAGGGTCCGCTCGAGCCGGATTCCGGAGAGACGGAACCCGCGCGGATGCCCTTCGACCCGGTCCCCGGCGTCGGCTCCGCAGCGCCGCGATCTGTCACCCCCGGCGAGGGCGAAAAGTCTCTGGAAACCCGATCATCTTGGTTCCTCACGGCGACCCCCTGCGCGGACCCGGGACGCTTCGGGGGACGTCAGCCCGGCCGGCGGATTCTTCCGGTCCGGGAGTCGCGCCGTGGGCCTCTCGCGAGCTGGCGCGTTCTGGGCTGGCGCGCTTCGGGTTGGGTGCCACGATCCGTGAGGTCGGCGTCGCACGCGAATCAGTCCGGGGGCGCCGCACTGGAAGGCTCGATGGCTCACATCGCGACATCTCGTGCGCTTCGGAAGTCGTGTCCCGGCGGGGAGGTTGGGCGCGGCACGGGCTTTGCAGCAGAGCAGGAGCGAGTCTTCCCCCCGCGGAAGCATCCGCGACCGCCGAGTGAGGAGTTGGGGACATGAGCGAGTACGATCCGGGTTCGGGGCGCAAGGGTTTCGTGCGCGACGTGATGCGTCGCATCTCGACCGGGGCTCCCCGGGGAGACGACGACGGTGAACGCCGCGGACCCGCGGCCGGGTACGAGCAGGAGCTCGAAGACCTTCGCGACGCGGTGCGGCTCTTCGGCCCCGAATCGGCTGAGTTCCGCCGACGCCTCGATCGATTCCTCGCCGAGTTCGAGGCGCTTCGCCGTCGGAGCGAGCTCACCCGCGATCAGCTCACCGACGCCGAGCGCCAGAACGAGAAGCTGGTCAACGGCCTCCAGGAGGCGAAGCAGCAAATCGAGCTTCTCAAGGAAGAGGTCGACAAGCTCTGCGCTCCGCCGAACGGCTACGGCGTCTTCACCCGGGCGAACAAGGACGGCACCGCCGAGATCGTGGTCGACGGCAAGGCCATGCGGGTCAACACGCATCCGAACATCGATCCCTTCACCCTCGAAGAAGGCCAACTGGTCGTCCTGAACGAGGCCTTCAACGTCATCGAGCCCTCGGGCTACACGGCCCGCGGAGAGATCTGCGCGGTCGTCGATTTCCTCGACGCCCACCGGATCGTGATCCTCGGCAGCACGGACGAGGAGCGGGTGGTCACCCTCTCGGAGCCGCTTCGCCGCGAGAAGCTCCGGGTCGGCGACAATGTGCTCGTCGACACGCGCACCCAGTACGCCTTCGAGAAGATGCCGAAGTCGGCAGTCGAGGAGGTGGTGCTCGAGGAGATCCCCGACGTCACCTACGAGAAGATCGGTGGGCTCGGCGACCAGATCGGGATTCTCCGGGACTCGATCGAGCTGCCGTATCTGCACCCCGAGGTCTTCGCGGACCACAAGCTCTCGCCGCCCAAGGGCATCCTGCTCTACGGACCGCCGGGCTGCGGCAAGACCCTGATCGCGAAGGCCGTGGCGAACAGCCTGGCCAAGAGCATCGAGGAGCGGTCGGGCAAGGCGACGGCGGCCTATTTCCTGAACGTGAAGGGGCCCGAGCTCCTGAACAAGTACGTCGGCGAGACGGAGCACAAGA
>CAYYUT010000233.1:0-6043 GCA_964474935.1 uncultured Spirochaetales bacterium | reverse complement strand
GAGCGGAAGGTGAAGTTGCGGGGATTGATCTCGTTGCGGAAGGCCTTTCCGATCTGGGCGATTCCGAAGGGGAGCTTCTGGCGCGACACCTCGCGCACGCGTTTGAAGCCGGTGAAGATCGACTGGCAGGTCTCGGCCCGCAGGAACGCCTGCGCGGCGGCATCCTCGGAGGCCCCGATCCGCGTCTCCAGCATCAGGTTGAAGTTCCGCGCCTCGGTCAGATCGCACTCGCTCACCTGCCGCTGCTTCGGAGCCTCGGGACACGGGACGTCGGTGTGGTCGGCCCGGAAGCGCCGCTTGCAGGTGCGACAGTCGACCATCGGATCGCTGAAGTGCTCGACGTGGCCCG
The DNA here is from genome assembly GCA_964474935.1 of uncultured Spirochaetales bacterium. Taxonomy (GTDB): domain Bacteria; phylum Myxococcota_A; class UBA9160; order UBA9160; family JAFDDA01; genus CAYYUT01. The sequence goes on along the minus strand of CAYYUT010000233.1, from coordinate 5,694 downwards.
AGGCCTCCCAGGTGCGCGGATGGGCGATGATCGAGGTGTCGACGCCTTCGACGTCGTCGCGCTCCCGCACCATGCGCTGCCACCAGAAGGCCTTGAGATTGTTCTTGAGCTCGACCCCGAGCGGGCCGTAGTCCCAGAATCCATTGATGCCCCCGTAGATCTCGCTCGAGGCGAACACGAATCCGCGCCGTGCGCAGAGCGACACCAGCTCGTCCATGCGCGGAGCCGGGCGATCCGGGGACGTCGCGTCGTGGGAGGGCCGAGGTTCCGATTGCTCAGTCATGGGGTGCGATCATCCGAGGGAGCCTTGGGGACGGTGCCGCTCCGGCGGCGTCCCATGCCATCCTCCGAAGTCCCCGCATCCTCCCACGTCTCGAGAGCGGAGGCCTCTGGTGTCTGCCCGCCTCCCGGTCGACCGATGCGCTGGTGCTGTCGTCCCGGGCCAGTCGACGTGGCGCGCGAGTATCCCGTCCTTTGCTGGGCGGGTCAAGCTGGCCCCCGGTGGGTCGCGAGCACGCGATCCAGGAAGGCTTCGCTCCGCAGCTCGAAGCCGACATGGAAACGCTGGAAGCGGTGGACCACACGCAATGCCTCTTCGAGCGCACGCGGACCGAGGGACAGCCGCGCGAGCTGATCGATGCGCAGGCGGAGCCCCTGTTCGAGCGACCGCAGGGTTCCGATCGCGACGGGCAACGGGACACGGGATGGCGTCGCGCAGCCCGGACAGACCGGACCGCCGTCGGCGACGTCGAAGCCGACCGTGCCGGCGCCCGCTGCCTCCTTGCCACAGCGGACGCAGTGTCGGAGCTCCGGACACAGCCCGAGCGCGGCGAGCGCCCTCAGCTCCAGCAGGACGCGGAGGCGGGCGTCGGGCTCGGTCCGGTCGATCACGCGGAGCGCATCGAGCATGCACGTGAACACGGCGCGGGCCTCGCGCGGCGCGGCGTTCTCGGGCGAGAGACGATCGACGAGCTCGAGCAGGTAGCAGCCCAACGCGAAGCTGCGGGGCCGGCGGCGGATGCCCTGGAACGCCTCGACGAGGATGGCCGCCTCGAGCCGCGCCATGCTGCCGGGGCGACGACGGGGGGCGATCTGGATCCTGAGCCGGTTGAACAGGTCGAGATTGCCACCGAAGCGGCGCTTGCTCCGACGCGCCCCCTTGGCGATCCCGGTGAGCCGGCCGGCGTGCGGAACCAGCACGTGGACGATCCGGTCCGATTCGCCGAAGTCGACGGCGCGCAGCAGGAGGGCGTCGGTGGTGACGGGTCTCACGAGCGAACGGTAGCCGCCGCGGACCCGGCCGGGCGACGCGGACGACGACGGGTCAGCGCGCCTCGTCCCGGACCGTGGCGGAGACGAGCGGCTCGGCCCGGGGCTGCTCGACGAGCTCGCGGACGGCGTCGCGGCGGTAGACGAGTCGGGCCTCGACCGGATCGGTCGGGGGACGCGGCGTCCACAGGAACCAGCTGACCACGACGACGGCGAACCCGAGCACCAGCAGGATGCCCGCGAGGGGTGCCCGCCGTGGCGCGGCCAGGGGCTCGCGGGCGGCTCTCGACACCACGGCCTCGGGCAACATGCGCGCGACGGCATCGTCGGCATCGAGACCCATGCCGACGGCCACGGTGCGCACGAAGCCCCGCACGAACCCGTCGTGCATGTCGTCGAACGCGCCGGCTTCGAGCCGCTCGATCGAGCGGAGCGGAATGCGGGTACGGGCCGCGAGGTCCTCGCGCGTCATGCCGCGCAAGCGTCTCTGTCCCGCGAGGTACTGCCCGATCGACGTGGATTCGGCGCGATCGGTGCCTTCGGGATGCGACGCCTCCGCTCGCGACCCCCGAGCGGAAGGATCGGTGCGGGGCGGGGGTCGGGTCCCGGCGGGTCGGCCGGCCTCCCCGCCCGTCGGCGCGCCGGCCCGGCCCGGGTCGCCCGCGCCGGCTGGCTGCACCCCTCGACCGCTCAGCGGAGCAGCTCGAGATACTCTTCCGACTTCTTCCCCCACGGCCCTCCCGGCGCGCTCTCGGACGCCACCGTCAGGTGCTCGAGTGCGCGGTCGCGGTCTCCGAGCGCCACGAAGAGCTCACCGAGCCGATAGCTGGCCTCGGAGAGCGCCGAGGGCCCGGGCTCGAGCTCGATCACGCGCTGGAACGCATCGATCGCCGCCACGCGCCGCCCGGCGCGCTGTTCGAGGATGCCAAGATTCAGATGGGCCGGCCAGAACGTCGGATCGAACTGGATCGCCTTCTCGAGCGCGTCGCGACTCGCGTCGAGCTGGTCGAGACCGAGGAGCGCCCAGCCGAGATTGCTGAAGGCACGCCAGGGCGCCGGATAGGTCGGATCCTCGGCGAGCCGCCGCGCGAAGTCGGCGGCCCGATCGTACTGCTCGAGATGGATGTAGACGGCCGACAGATTGAGCATCGCCGTCTGGAACTGGGGGCGTGCGTCGAGGGCCGCGAGCAGGTGCATCTCGGACTTGTCGTAGAGACCGTTGCGGCGGTAGCACTCGGCCAGCCCGAGCTGGATCCAGGGATCCGTGGGTCGGAGCTTCTCGGCTTCGAGGTACTCGCGAAGCGCCAGGGCGGTTCGCCCTTGGGCGAGGTAGTGGGTGGCGATGTCGTAGCGCGCACGGGCCCGAGTGTCCTGCTCGAATGCGATCGCCCGGAGACGCGCCTCGCTCGGACCCGATGCGCAGCCGACGCTCCCGAACGCCACGAGGCTGGCCAGCGCGAACGGAACGCCCCAGCCCGAGATCCATCGAGACACGTTCATGAGATCCTCCTGTTCGCGCGACGGGCGCGAAGTGTCGAGACCCAGCGCCGCCCGAGGTCGCGAAGACGCGGCTCGCGTGGCGGATCGAAGACCGTCGGCGCAGTGGAGGAGCCACGACGCACGAAGCGGCGGAGGGTGGCGGTCGGAGGCGTCGCCGCCGCGGCAGACCGCGGCGGAGCGGCAACGAGGTCGGGCTCGACCGGCAGAACCGGGTCGACGGGGGACGACGCCTCGGTCGCCCGGTGGGCGGCGGGCGCGGGCTGCGCCTCGACTTCCCGGAGCGCGGCCCCGCCCAGATCGTCGAAGAGGAATCCGAGGCTGCCGAGATGCGCCTCTGCCGCGGCGAGGGCCCGCTGCCGGGCGTCGGCACTGTCGAGCGCGTCGCGCCAGCGCCAGCGGCGTACACCGCCCGAGTCGACCCCGCGGACGAAGAGCTCGAGGCGGGGGGCCGGTGCGCCGCCGAGTGCCAGGCGCAGGGTCGCCCGAGCGGGCTCGGACCCGCCGGGAGAGAACGGCACCACGGGCGCCGTCCAGGCCTCGCGAACGAGGGTGCGTGCCGACGGCGCGCCGGACGAACCGAGCGACCCCACCGCCGCGGGGACGGCGTCCGCGCAGGGGTCGCCTGCGGACGCGGGCACCTCGATCCAGGGCTTCCACATGGCGCCCTCTATCGGCTTCCATGCGCACGCACTTGAGGCTCGGGCACCGGCAGCGTGCGCCGGCAACCCGGCGCCTGGGCAGCGCAATCGCAGCCTCGCGGACGGACGCCCGACGCTCTTTCCGTCCCGGCGGGTGTCGATACACTCGACTGGCTGCAGGAACAGCGTCGCCCGGGTGGGCCCGACATCTCCTCACGCTTCGGGCCGATCGCCCGCGCGACGGAGGTCGTCCCCTTCCGATCCGGGTCGTCACGCGACACCCGCAGCCGCGTCCGTCATCTTCCGAGCGCGGAAGTGGGAACATCGGTCGGCGGATCGCCGGGAGCAGGTCACCAGTGGCTGCAGAGACGACGACGGGGGACGGGGCGGAACCCAAGCGGGTGGAGGAGTTGGACCGGGTCGCGATCCGCTTCGCCGGAGATTCGGGAGACGGCGTCCAGCTCACCGGCTCCAAGTTCACCGAGGCGACCGCCCTCGCCGGGAACGACCTGTCGACCTTTCCGGACTTCCCCGCCGAGATCCGCGCCCCGGCCGGCACCCTCGCCGGGGTCTCGGGCTTCCAGATCCACTTTTCGTCGAGCCACATCCGGACGCCAGCCGACGCACCCGACGTGCTCGTCGCGTTCAACCCGGCCGCCCTGCGCGCCAACGTCGGCGACGTGCGTCCGAACGGCATGGTGGTGGTGAACGTCGACACCTTCACCGACCGCAACAACGAGCGCGCCGGATACACCGGGGATCCGCTGCCGGCGCTGCGCGAACGCCATCGGCTGGTCGAGATCCCGATCACCACCCTGAACCGCGAGGCGCTGAGGGAGCTCTCGCTCTCGGCCCGCGACGCCGACCGCTGCAAGAACTTCTTCGCCCTCGGCCTGATGTACTGGCTCTACGACCGACCGCTCGAGCCCACGCTCGAATGGATCGCGCGCCGCTTCTCGGGGAACGTGGCGGAGGCCAACCGAAAGGCGCTCCGGACGGGCTACCACTTCGGCGAGACCACCGAGCTGTTTCCCGTCTCCTTCTCGGTGCCGCGCGCGAAGATCGAGCCCGGTCTCTACCGGAACATCACGGGGAACCAGGCCCTCGCCTGGGGGATCGTGGCGGCCGCCGCGCAGATGGGTCGCCCGCTCTTCCTCGGCGCCTATCCGATCACGCCCGCGAGCGACGTGCTCCACGAGCTGGCGCGCTACCGGCACTTCGGCATCAAGACCTTCCAGGCCGAAGACGAGATCGCGGCCGCCAGCGCAGCGATCGGCGCCGCCTTCGCCGGCTCGCTCGCTGCCACGACCACCAGCGGCCCGGGCTTCGTGTTGAAGCAGGAAGCCCTGAACCTGGCCGTGATGGCCGAGCTCCCCCTCGTGGTGGTCGACATCCAGCGGGGCGGACCGTCGACGGGCCTCCCCACCAAGACCGAACAGGCCGATCTGCTCCTCGCGCTCCATGGCCGGAACTCGGACAGTCCGATCCCGGTGCTCGCGCCCTCGACCCCGGGCGAGTGCTTCGACGTGATGCTCGAGGCCTTCCAGCTCGCCGTCCGGAGCATGACGCCCGTGGTGGTGCTCTCCGACGGCTACCTCGCGACGAGCTCCGAGCCCTGGAAGATCCCCGACGTCGCGGGCATCCCGCGCGGCGAGGTCCGCTACGCCGAGGATCCCGCCTCGTTCGCGCCCTACGCGCGGGACCCCGAGACTCTCGCCCGGCCCTGGGCCGTGCCCGGAACCCCCGGGCTCGAGCACCGCATCGGCGGCCTCGAGAAGGAGGACGGCACCGGGAACGTGTCGTACGACCCGGCCAATCACGCGCGCATGGTGGCACTCCGAGCCGAGAAGATCGCCCGCATCTCACGAGAGATCCCACCCGTCGAAGTCCATGGGCAGGACCGGGGTGATCTGCTCGTCGTCGGTTGGGGAGGCACACGAGGTGCGATCGAGACGGCCGTGGACCGGGCGGGCGAGGCAGGGCACGCCGTCTCGTCGATCCATCTGAGACATCTGAATCCCTTCCCCGAGAACCTCGGCGAGGTGCTCGCGCGGTTCGATCGGGTGCTCGTGGCGGAGCTGAACGCCGGACAGCTCGCGCGGCTGCTTCGCGCCGAGTACCTCGTGCCCGCCGAGCGACTCGGCAAGCTCGAGGGCCAGCCCTTCAAGGTGAGCGAGATCAGCGCACGCATCGAGACGCTGCTCGAAGGAGATCGGTCGTGAATGCCCCCCTCTCACGCAAGGACTTCGTCTCGGACCAGGAGGTGCGTTGGTGTCCCGGGTGCGGC
>CAYYUT010000232.1:1664-6043 GCA_964474935.1 uncultured Spirochaetales bacterium | reverse complement strand
GATCCAGGCTGCGCCGCAGTGGCCCGACGACGCGCGGGACTTCGCGGCGCCGTAGGGCGCGTTCCTCGCCTGGAAGCGTCTCCAATCCACTGGAACTCTTCGGGAAACCACCACATCCCCAGGGCCGGCCGCGGGTCAAGCCCCGCAAGCGATCGGCCGATTCTCTCGTAAGCGGCCGAAAGCCATCCAGATTCGGTCGCCATCGAGCCACGGGGGCCTCCCGATGACGAGCGCCGCAGGCCGGCCCAGAAGCCGGCGGCAGAGGGCTGACTGCGTTCCGGGTCGCGCGGCGAGAGCCTGCGATCCGTTCGGGCGGAGTGCGTCGGTGGTTCGCCGGCTGGGGATGCTGGGAGTCGGCGCGTGGCTCGCCCACGCGATGCTGGCCACGGCGGTCCCGAGCGAGGTCGACGAGTACCAGCTCAAGGCGGCCTTCCTCTACAAGTTCGCCAAGTTCGTGCGCTGGCCGGCCGGCTCTCTCGGAAGCTCCGACACCAGCTTTCCGCTCTGCGTGCTCGGCGAGGACCCGTTCGGCGCGGTGCTCGACCGCACCGTCGACGGCAAACGGATCCGGGAACGCCTGGTCGAGGTGCGCCGGATCCCGGCCGTCGACGCAGCCGGCGGTTGTCGCGTCCTGTTCGTGAGCGCTTCGCTCTCGGATCGTCTCGGCGTGGTGCTCGACGCGCTCGCCGGCACCAGCGCCCTCACGGTCGGGGACGTGGAACACTTCGCCCACCGCGGGGGCATGATCAGCATCCGTATGCAGCACGACCGCCGGACACGCTTCGAGATCAACATGGAAGTGGTCGAACGCGCCGGCCTCGAGATCAGCTCGGAGCTCCTGTCGCTCTCGACGATCGTCGGCGAACGCCGCGAGGGCGGCGGATGATGTCCTTCCGTGACGCCCCGATCCGCTCGAAGCTCACGCTCATCACGACCGGAACGGCGGCGATCGCCGTGCTGACGGCCTGCGCCGGTCTCCTCGTCCAGGAGCTGCAGAGCTTCCGGTCGTCGCGCGAAGCAGCCCTCGAGAGTCTCGCGGAGGTGATCGGGACGAACAGCCGGGCGGCGCTCAGCTTCCACGATCCCGCCAGCGCGACGGACGTGCTCGCCGGGGTGCAGAGCCAGCTCCACGTGGAGACGGCCTGCCTCTTCGATGCGGGCGACGAGCTCTTCGCCCGGTTCGAGCGCCCCGGGGTCGAGCTCGGCTGCGCGGCGAGCGTGCCGATCGAGGTGACTCGAGCCCAGCAGGAGCGCCGCTACACCCATCTCGGCGTGACCCAGCCCGTCACGCTCGACGGAGAGCGCATCGGCACCCTGGTGCTGCGCGCCGAGCTTCGCGAGCTCCGCTCGCAGGTGGTGGAGCACCTCGCCCTCACGGTGGCCGTGATGGTCGGAGGCATGTTGGCGGCGCTCTTCTTCGCTTCCCGCCTCCAGCGCTTCGTGTCGGAGCCGGTGGCCGACCTCGTCCAGACGGCCGAGCGCGTGTCCCGCGAGAAGGACTTCTCGCTGCGTGTGGACAAGCACGGCAGCGACGAGCTCGGGGCCGTCATCGACGCGTTCAACCAGATGCTCGCCCGGCTCGAGCGCCGCGACCGCGAGCTCGGCATCCACCGCGAACGTCTCGAGGATCTGGTGGCCGAGCGGACGGAAGCGCTCCGTCTGCTGCACCGCGCCACGGGGGCGGCGAACGCCGCGCACTCGGTCGACGAGGCGATCGCCACCACGCTCGAGCTCGTCTGCCGGTACGCGCAGCTCCCGATCGGCCACGCCTACGCGCGCGATCCCGAGCGTCCGGACGTCTGGCTGCCGACCCCCGCGTGGTACCTCGAGGACCCGCGCGCGCACGGGCCCTATCGCGACGCCACGGCCGACCGACAGATGACGGCGGCCGAAGGGGTCGTGGCCGAGGTCCTCGCCACGGGGACCCCCGCGTCGACGACGCAGGCCGAGTTCGACCCCGGGCTGGTCGAGGCCGATCTGCTCGGTCGACTCTCCCTGTGCGCGGCCCTGGTGCTGCCGGTCCGGGTCGGTGGCGAGACCGTCGGTCTCCTGGTCTTCCACGGCGCTCGGCTCCCGCGAGGACCCGAGGAGTTCGACGGTCTGACCGGTCTGCTCGCCCAGCTCGGGGTGCAGCTCGGGCGGGTCGTGGAGCGGCAGCGCTCCGCCGCCGCCGTGCGCAAGAGCGAGAGCAACTATCGGATGCTGATGGAGCAGGCCTCGGACGCCATCATCATCCTCGGGCGCGACGGTCGCATCGTGGCGATCAATTCGGCCGGATGCACGATGTTCGGCCTCGGTCGATCCGAGGCGGTCGGCAAGCCCTTCGACGAGCTGGTTCCGGAGGACGAACGGTCGAGTCGTCCGATCCGCTTCGACGACCTGCAGTGGGGCCGGGCGAAGCTCGAGGAGCGACGTCTCAATCGCCAGGACGGTTCGAGCGTCTTCTGCGAAATCAGCACGAAGGGCTTCCCGGACGGCCGCTTCCAGGCGATCGTGCGCGACATCACCGACCGCAAGCGCTTCGAGGAGAAGCTCCGGCAGACCCAGAAGATGCAGGCGGTGGGCCAGCTCGCCGCCGGCATCGCCCACGAGATCAACAATCCGATGGCCTTCGTGCGTGCCAACCTCGGGCTGCTGCGCCGCGAATGGAGCAGTCTCGGGGCCGATCTCGACAAGCTCGCGGCTCCGGCCGACGTGCGCGAGCGGCTCGCGGATTGCGAGGAGCTGATCGACGAGTCGCTCGAGGGCGTCGACCGGACCGTGGCGATCGTCCGCGACGTGAAGGAGTTCTCGCATCCGCACGGTGACCAGAGGGAGCCGACCAACCTGAATGAGGTGATCGACGGGGTGCTCCGGGTGGCGTCGCACAAGCTCAGCGGTGGCCTCGAGGTGGTGCGCGACATGGGTGAGCTGCCGGATGTCTCCGCTTCGCCGTCCCAGCTCCAACAGGTCTTCCTCAACCTCGTGATGAACGCCGTCGAGGCCGTGTCGGGCCAGGGGCGGATCCGGATCGCGACGGGCCGGGACGGCAGTGGCCACGTGGTGGCATCCGTCGAGGACGACGGCTGCGGTATGGCGGCCGAGCAGGCCCAGCGGATCTTCGAGCCGTTCTTCACCACCAAGCGCGTGGGCGAGGGCACCGGGCTCGGGCTCTCGATCTCGTACGAAATCGTCCGCCTGCATGGCGGCGACATCAGCGTCGACTCGACCGAAGGCGTCGGCGCCACCTTCCGGGTGCGCCTGCCTGCGATCCCCGAGTCGGGCCCGTCCTGAGGCCCGTACCACCCAACGCCACGACACATTCCGCACGGAGCTGCCACCTACCTGCGACGCGTGGCGCCGGGTGCATCCCCGGTGTGCGCAGCGCCGAGGCCGGTCGTCGGCTCCGTGGTGCGGTTCTGGTGGGTCTTTCTCGCGGATGCGGAGGGAGGTGGTCCCGGTGGCGGAGACGCTGCGACGCTGGATGCCGGCGGTCCTGGTCGGGATGTTGGTGACGTCGGGGGCCCCTGTGGCCCGTGCGCTCTCCGTGACCCTCACGGACGAGTCGTCGTCGGTGCAGCTCGATCCGGATTCACCGCTCGGGATCCATGCCTGGTCCGTGAACGGGACCGTGCACCTCAACCAGCAGTGGTTCTGGGTCCGCGCGGGGGACGACACCCAGGAGACGTCGCTCGATGCGCTCCCCCACGCCGCGCCGCTGCTCTCCGACACCGACGGCGACGGCGATTCGGACACCGCCTTCGTCTCGTTCCTCGACGAAGCCGAACGCTTCCAGGTGAATCTCGCGGTTCGACTCGAAGGCGCTCCCTTCGCGCCACTCGAGGCGGGCAGCCGCGCCGACATCGTGAAGCAGCTGACCGTCACCAACCTCGGGGCCGCACCGCTCGCCCTGAGTCTCTTCGAGTACACCGACGTCGACCTCTTCCTGTCCGCCGTCGACGACTCGGTGCTGCTCGAGGCGCTGGCCGCCGAGCCCTCGTCGCCGATTCGGGCCACCGTCACCGATTCGAGCGGACTCGGACGCTTCCAGGCGGTCGTCACGCCCGAGCCGACGACCGGCGAGGCCGCCCTGTTCGACGCCACGCTCGCGAGCCTCGAGGATGCGGCGACGACGACGCTCGACGGGACGCTCGCCGCGGGCGTCGGTGACATTACGTGGGCGCTCGAGTGGCAGACCTTGCTTCCCGGTGGGGGCAGCCTCATCATCAGCCAGGATCAGCTGATCGAGATCGAGCCGGTGCCGGTCCCCGAGCCGGGGCCGTTTCGGCTCGCGTTCGCCGCGTCGGTGGCGCTCGCGGCGGCGGCTGAGCTGGAGCGACGTCGAGCCGTGCCTGCACGGGGCCGGCTGAACGCGGGCTGAACGCGGGCTGAACGCGGGC
>CAYYUT010000232.1:0-1564 GCA_964474935.1 uncultured Spirochaetales bacterium | reverse complement strand
GGCTGAACGCGGGCTGAACGCGGGCTGAACGCGGGCGCGAGCGACAGCCGTCCGGGACGTTTCGGGTCTCCAGGGAGTCTCCGAGAGGCCGGGCGCGCGGGAGGGAAGCAGGCCGAGATGAGCAACAGTCGTCGGCGGAACAGGGCGTCACGGACCGATCTCTCCGGGCCGCTCGATCCGATCGAGGCCCTCCACGCGCTCGGGCGGCTCTCGCGCCGCCGCTTCCTCCAGCTCGCCCTCGCCGGCAGCGCCGGCGCCGCGATCTCGTGCGACGTCGACCCGCTCGGCGGGGTGTCCATTCCCGAGTTCCCCTTCACGCTCGGCGTCGCATCGGGCGACCCGCTCCCCGACCGCGTGATCCTCTGGACGCGCCTCGCGCCCGAGCCCCTGGCCGGGGGCGGAATGCCCGATGTGCCGGTGTCGGTGATCTGGGAGGTGTCGAGCGACGAATCGTTCGGACTGATCGAGCGCGCCGGATTCGCCGTCGCCCATCCCAGTCTGGCCCACTCGGTGCACGTCGACGTGAACGGTCTCGAGCCCGACCGCTGGTACTTCTATCGCTTCCGGGTCGGTCCGTGGGTGAGCGACACGGGCCGCACCCGGACGATGCCGCTTCCGGGAAGCGCGCCCGAACGGCTCCGCTTCGCCTTCGCGTCCTGCCAGAACTACAAGGAAGGCTTCTACACGGCCTACGGCCACATGGCCGAGGAGGACCTCGATCTCGTCCTCCATCTGGGCGACTACATCTACGAGTCGGGCGAGGCCGGACCGGTGCGGAACCACGACGGCCCGCGTCTCGATTCCCTGCTGAGCTATCGGAACCGGCACGCCCTCTACAAGACCGACCCGAATCTCCAGGCCGCCCATCGCAACTTCCCGTGGATCCTGACCTGGGACGACCACGAGGTGGCCAACAACTACGCCGGTCTGCTGGCCGACGAGAACCAGCCCGACAGCGCTCCGCCCGCCGAGGAGTTCCCGATGCTCCGGGCCCGCGCCTACCGGGCCTACTACGAGCACACGCCGATCCGGCTGCTTCCACCCAAGACGAACACGCTCGAGATCTTCCGGCGGTTCGACTTCGGAGACCTCGCCTCCTTCTTCATGGCCGACACCCGCCAGCACCGCGACAATCAGCAGTGCCTCGGAGCACCCGGGATCGACGCCCTCACGATCCAGTGCGCCGAGTTCGATCCCGACGGGACCATGCTCGGGGCCGATCAGGATGCCTGGCTGCTCGCCGGCCTGGCGGCTTCCACGCGACGCTGGAACCTCCTCGCCCAGTCGGTCGTGTTCTCGCCGACACCTTTCGCGTTCGGGCCCCTCGGGACCTTCTTCAACTTCGACCAGTGGGACGGCTATCCGGGCGCCCGCCAACGCATCCTCGACGTGGTGAAGAACCAGGACGTCCCCAACTTCGTCGTGCTCTCGGGAGACATCCACGCCTCGGGGGCCGGCGCGATCCCGGCCACGAGCGACCTCGAGATGACGCCTCTCGAGATCGTGGGGGCCGAGGCCCTCCTCCGCTGCGCGCTCGAGAGCGCTCGCCATCGCAATCATCCTC
>CAYYUT010000231.1:0-6057 GCA_964474935.1 uncultured Spirochaetales bacterium | reverse complement strand
GGTCGATGATCACCTGGGCGCCGTTCGCGAAGTCGCCGAACTGGGCCTCCCACAACACCAGGGTCGAGGGATCGGCCAGGCTGTAGCCGTACTCGAAGCCGAGCACCCCGGCCTCGCTGAGCGCGCTGTCGTATGCATCGAAGCGGGCCTGGCCCTGGAGGAGATGTTGCAGCGGCGTGTACTCGGCCCCGGTGCGCTGATCGACCAGGGTGCAATGGCGCTGACTGAAGGTGCCGCGGGTCGAGTCCTGACCCGATAGGCGAACCGGCGTGCCCTCGGCCACCAACGTCCCGAAAGCCAGGGCCTCGCCGAGCGCCCAGTCGATCGGAGCGTTGTCGGTGATGGCCTTGCAGCGCCGCTCGAGCAGGTCGGCGAGCTTGGAATGCAGATTGAAGTCGCTCGGAACCGTGCCGAGCGCCTCGGCCACCATCCCCAGACGTTCGGCCTCGACGCCCGTGTCGGGGTCCTCGCCGGTATGCATGCGCGAGAACCCCTCCCAGGGGCCCCGGGGCTCGTACGGCTCGTCGGGTTCGGGCGGACGGGTCTTGATCGACTGGAGCGCGTGGGTGAGCTGGCCGTTCAGGTCCGCTTCGATGCCCTTGGCGTTCTCGTCGTCGAGCGCGCCCATCGAGATGAGCTGCTCGGTGTAGAGACGCCGCACCGGGGTCATGCGTTTGATCTTCTCGTAGAGCAGGGGCTGCGTGAACTTGGGCTCGTCGCCCTCGTTGTGACCGTGCCGGCGGTAGCAGACGAGGTCGATCACGAAGTCCTCGCCGAATCGCTGCCGGTAGTCGACCGCCAGACGGGCGACGTAGACCACCGCCTCGGGGTCGTCACCGTTCACGTGCACCACCGGCACCTGGATCATCTTGGCGACGTCCGTGGCGTACAGGGTCGAGTAGCTCTCGGTGGGCGTGGCGGTGAAGCCGATCTGGTGGTTCACGACCACGTGGATCGTGCCACCGGTGGAATAGCCCGCGAGTCGAGCCAGATTCAGGGTCTCGGCCACCATCCCCTGGCCCGCGAACGCGGCCTCGCCGTGGATCACGATCGGCATCACGCTGCGGCCGGTCGGATCGCCAGCCCTCATCTGCTTGGCCTTGGCGCGCCCCTCCACCACCGGATCGACGGCCTCGAGGTGCGACGGGTTCGAGGTGAGGCTCAGGTGCACGCGACGTCCCGAGAGGGTCTCCCGGTCGGACGAGAAGCCCTTGTGGTACTTGACGTCCCCCGAGCCGTAGGGCTGCTCGAGTACGGCCGCGTCCTCGAACTCCGAGAAGATGGATTCGAGCGACTTCCCGAGGATGTTGGAGAGCACGTTGAGACGTCCGCGATGCGCCATGCCCAGCACGAACTCGCGCACCTCGTGGTGGGCGCCCTCCTCGACGAGGATGTCGAGCAGCGGGATCAGGCTCTCGGCACCCTCCAGCGAGAAACGCTTCTGGCCGATGAACTTGGTGTGGAGGAAGCGCTCGAAGAGCTCGGCGGCCGAGAGCTTCTCGAGCACCCGGAAGCGGTCGGCGGCCGAGAGCGGAATCTGGTCGCCAGTGGTCTCGATCCGCCGACGCATCCAGCTCTTGCGCCCCGGATCCTGGATGTGGGTGAACTCGAAGCCGATGCTCCCGCAGTAGGTGGTCGTGAGCCGATCGAGGATCTGGCGGAGCGTCTGGATCGAGCCGCCCGGCAGGTCGCCCGCGACCACGCGACGCTCGAAGTCGTGCTCGCTGAAGCCATAGTGCGCCGGATCGAGCTCGGGGAAGTAGCGCGGGCTCGCCCCGAGCGGGTCGGTTCGCGCCACCCGATGGCCCCGCGCCCTGAAGCTGTGGATCAATCGCAGCACGGCGGCGTGCAGCTCGGCGAGCTCCGGGGCGATCTCGCCCTCGACCGACGGCTCACCGGGACGCGGGCGGGCGTGAACCGGTTGCGCCTGCTCGAACAGGCCCTCCCACTGCTGGTCGACCGAGGAGGGGTCGACCTCGTAGAGCTGCTTGATGTCCTCGACGGCGGCCGCGTTCACTCCGAACGACGCGAGCGGTGATCCTCCGGTTCCGTTCGATCGCGGAGGCGAGCCGCCCGCCGGACGGTCGTCGCCGTCGTCCGGCGATGCATCCGGGCGCTCGTCGGCGTTCCGGGACGCGGGGGACTCGCGAAGGGCGGCCTCCGGGCGACGGGTTTCGGGGTCACGCTGCATCGACTGAGATCCTCCTGGAGCCTTAAGCATGCGGTCTGTGGCCCTGGATGCAATCCCGCACGGAGCCACCCGAGAGCGTGTCGCTCGCATCGGTGCGGGAGACCGACCCGAGCCCGGCCACCGGGGAGCAAAGGTGCCGAAATCGGCCGGTCTCGTCCGCTCTGGACGGGACCGATCGGGCTGGGGGCCGTCCCGCCGGCACCGGCTCGGGGCGGGGTCCGCGGGGCGGGGGCGCCCACCGCTCAGGGGGCGGGAGCCAGCACGGCGAGCACGACGAGGCGCTCGGCACCGGTGTTCCGGATCCCGTGCGCCACGCCCTCTGGCGCCACCAGGAGTGCCCCGGCCTGCATCGGCTCTTCGGACCCCTCGAGCAGGAAGAGGCCGCTCCCGGCCAGCACGTGATAGAGCTTGTCCATTCCAGCGTGCGCATGGAGCGTGTGCTCCTGCCCGGGCTCGAAGCAGTTCAGGCCGACCATCACGCGGTCCGAGCGGAACAGGGGCGCCTTGCCCATCTTGTCGGCGGCGAAGACGGCGTAGGCTTCCGGCCGAATCGGCGCCGGCTGATCGGGGGGCGACGACATGGGCCGCATGATATCCCGAACCCGTGACGAGGCCATCACGCTCGACGAGTGGCACGAGCTCGGCAGTCACTTCGGACATCGTGGCCATCGGATCTTCTATGCCGCGGACGGGAGCGGCGACGCGATCCTCCTCATCCACGGATTCCCGACCGCTTCGTGGGACTGGCATCGGATCTGGCCCTTCCTCGGCGACGGGTTCCGGCTGGTCGCACCCGACCTGATCGGTTTCGGATTCTCGGCCAAACCCAGGCCCTACGACTACTCGATCGTCGATCAGGCCACGCTCTGCGAGACCCTGATGGAAGTGCTCGCGATCCGTCGGGTCCACGTACTCGCCCACGACTACGGCGTGAGCGTCGCCCAGGAGCTGCTGGCGCGCCTGATCGAGCGCCGGCGATCCGGAGTCGCAGGGCTCGAGCTCGCGTCGATCTGCTTCCTGAACGGCGGTCTGGTCCCCGAAGCCCACCGTGCGCGACCGATCCAGCGGTTGCTCGCCGGACGTCTGGGCCCGTGGCTGGCTCCGCTGATGAACGAGCGGCGTTTCCGAGCGAGCTTCGCAGCCGTGTTCGGAGCGGACACCCAGCCCTCGCGAGAGGAGCTCCACGACGCCTGGCGCCTCGTCTCGTACTCGGACGGCCGGAAGGTGGTGCCGGCGCTTCTCGGCTACATGCGCGAGCGCGAGGAGCAGCGCGAACGCTGGGTCGGTGCGCTGGTCCATTCACCCATCCCGCTCCGGCTGGTGAACGGCGAAGCCGACCCCGTTTCAGGCGGCCACGTCGTGACGCGCTATCGCGCCCTCGTACCGGACGCCGACTACGTCGTCCTCCCGGGCATCGGACACTATCCCCAGCTCGAGGATCCGCGCGGCGTGCTGCGCGCGTTGCGTTCCTTCCTCGATCGGGTGGGCCAGAGCGGCGCCCGAGCCGCGAGAGGGGAAGCATGAGCGCGAGCGTCGTGCTGATCGGCATCCTGATCGGATTCCTCGCCGGTGGCGTCGGCGGCCTGCTCGGCGTGGGGGGCGGCGTGGTGATGGTGCCCGCCTTTATCCGCTTCCTCGGGCTCTCGGCGCGCGAGGCGGTGGGCACCTCGATCGCGGTGATCGTCGTGATCTCGCTCTCGGCGACCCTCAAGCACCACCAGCAGGGCCACACCCATTGGGGAGTCGTCGCCCTGGTCGCGGCGAGTTCGATGGTCGGCGCCTGGATCGGGGCCGGCTATGCCGCCCAGGTCCCCGAGAAGACGTTGCGCCTCGCCTTCGCCGCCTTCCTGTTCGCGGTGGCGGCCAACATGGCCGTCCGCGCCTGGCGACTGTGAGCCCTCAGGAGACGCCGGGCGACGAGTCGCCGGCCTGTGCCGAGTGTCCGCCGCGGCGGGGATCGGCGGCGTGCGCCTCACCCGGCGCCACGGCCTGGACGCCTCCGAAGTAGGCGTTGCGCTCGGTCCAGACGTTCACCGGCCCGAGCCCCTCGAGCGCGGCGACCGCCCTCGCGTCGAAGCCCGGCTCGAGCTGGAACGCCTCGCCGTCCCAGTGCATGCGCGGTGCCTCGACCGCCTCGCGGAGACCGAGCCCGGCGTCGAGCAGGTGGCTCAGGGTCTGGAAGAGCGCGGTACGGATGCGCTTGCTGCCGCCGCTCCCGAGCGCGAGGGGGGACCCTTCGGACCGGAACACCAGCGTCGGGGACATCATCGAGGCCACCCGTTCGCCCGGTGTGCCGGCGTGGAAGCCCTCGGGGTGCAGGTCGTCCTCGCCGAGCATGTTGTTGAGCATGATCCCGGTGCTCGGCACCACATAGCCCGAGCCTTCTCCGTTCGACGTGGTCATGCTGGCCAGGTTGCCCTCCCGATCGGCGACCGACACATGGGTGGTGCCACGCACCGAGCGCCGGCTCGTCGGGTGCGGGGAGTCCGGCACATCGGGGTCCGATCCGAACCCGTCGAGGCCGTCGACGCCCACCCGCGCCAGGGTGGCCTCCACCTCCTGCATCACGGCGCCGAGCGCCTCGAAGTGGGCGGGGAGGCCCCAGGCGCCGGGCCGCAGTCCGGCGGCCTCGAGCCGCTTCAGGGAATAGGCCACCAGGCGTCCACCGAACGAGGGCGCCGGATTCGTGAGACAACGGGCTCCACGACAGGTGAAACGGAGAGGCTCGCGCTCCACCACCCGGTACCCCGCAAGATCGGCCTCGTGCACCCGGCCGCGACCCTCGTCCATGTCACGCGCCACCGTCCGGGCCAGCTCGCCGCGATAGAAGACCTCGCCGCGGTCGACGGGCAGGCCCTCCAGAAAGGTGGCGAAGGCGAGGTTGTGGAAGCGGTCGCCCGCCTCGAGCAGACGGCCCCGCGGAGCGTAGATGCCGCGGGCCTCGGGACTCCAGGTCATGATCGGTGCGAGGAGCGACAGGAAGTAGGCCTGGTGGTGGTTCAGGACCACCCCGTTGCGAGCGAGATCCACGGCCGGAGCCACGACGGTCTCGAGCGGAAGCCGACCGAGACGCTCGTGGACGTGCAGGTAGCCCTTCAGGCTGCCCGGGACCGCCACCGATCCGAGGCCCACATTGAAGTCCTGACGCGATCCCGGGAACTCGACCGTGACGGGCTCGAAGTGGGGAGGACGCCGGAGCGGCGGACGGCCACGGCCCGGGGTGTCCACGAAGAAGTCGAAGAGCAGCTCCCGCCCCTCCGCCGTGTGACCGAGCAGGAAGCCGCCGCCGCCGAGACTGGTGAGCGCCGGCTCGGCGACCGCGCCGGCGAAGCCCGCCGCCACGGCCGCGTCGAACGCGTTGCCGCCCTCGGCGAGGATCGCCATCGCCGCCTCGGTGACCCGCGGATGCCCGGTCGCCGCACAGGCTCGGCGCGCGGCCGTCATCCCGGCTCCCCATGTGTGCCGCGCAGACCTTCGCGGCCGGCCATGTCGTCCACGAACTGCCGGGCGATGCGTCCCGATCGCGACGCACGCGCCAGCGCCCAGCGGAGCGCCTCGGCGTGCAGGGTCTCGCGGTCGAGCGCGAGCCCGGCCCTGGCGGCGTAGCGATCGACGATCGCGAGATAGGTCTTCTGGTCGAACCCGAAGAAGGCGAGACGGAGACCGAAGCGGTCGGACAACGCGAGGCGCTCCTCGATCGCTTCGCCCACGTGCAGCTCGCCGCGCGCATCGAGCCGCGCCGCCTCGTTGTCGACCATCCGCTCGGGGAGAAGATGCCGTCGGTTGCTGGTGGCGACGATCCGGACGTTCCCGGGCGGCGACTCGACGCTCCCCTCGAGTGCCGCCTTGAGCTCGCGGTAGCCCGT
>CAYYUT010000230.1:3099-6057 GCA_964474935.1 uncultured Spirochaetales bacterium | reverse complement strand
AGGGGTCGCTGCCGACGCGCGTGACGTCCCGTGAGGTGCGCTGCGAACGGGGAGACTGCTACTCGGCCACGGCCCTCACGATGTAGCGCTCGTCATCGGAGATCGTCCGCATCTCCTCGACGTCGGCCGCGTTGACGATGCGCGGGCCTCGTTCCCGGCGCAGGAGCGTGAGCTTGTCGGCGAAGTAGCGCGCGACATCGCCGTGCCAGTCGAGATGCTCGGGATGCAGGTTCAGGAGCACTGCGGCCTCGGGCCCGACGCGCAGGCCGGCGGCCTGGAAGCTCGACACCTCGAGCACCCAGACATCGGGCTCCGTCTCGGCGAGATCGAAGAGCGGCGTTCCCACGTTGCCTCCGAGCGCGGCCCGCAGCCCCGCCCCACGCAGCATGTGGACGAGGAGGGAGGCCGCGGTGCTCTTGCCCTTGGTGCCCGTGATCGCGACGGTGCGCGCCCCGACGTGGTCCGCGAGCCAGAGCTCGGTGGCCGACGTGAGCTCGACTCCGCGGGCGCGCAGCGTGTCGAGCTCAGGTCGGTAGAGCCGGACACCCGGCGAGCGGACCACCGTGTCGCCGGGCCCGAAGGTGGCGAGCACTCGGCCCGCCGACACCAGCTCGGCCGCCGGGCTGCCGACCAGCTCGGGGTCGCCTTCGGTGCGACCCGATTCGTCCACCACCCAGACCCGGCCCTGCGCGCGACCGCGACGGAGCGCCCGAAGCAGCGAACGGCCTTCGCGCGCAAAGCCCCAGAGGGCGATGCGGCCGCCCCCCTCGGCCAGGCTATCGAGCGTCGTCGAGAAGCGGTCGGAGCTCATCGGGCACCCGGTGGTCGTCGCTCGGCGCGAGCGCGTCCGCGACGAGGCCGTCGGGGTCGGGCAGCGCGGGTAGGACATCGCGCGCGAAGCGGGCCACCACGGTGTCCTCCCGCCATTCGGGCGAGCGCGCGAGCAACACCAGGGCCGCGAGCGACTCCTCGTACTCGCCGACGCATTCGAAGGGTTTGTGCGCGTCGCGCCCCACGAGGGCGTCGAACGCCGCCCG
Organism: uncultured Spirochaetales bacterium; assembly: GCA_964474935.1. GTDB lineage: Bacteria > Myxococcota_A > UBA9160 > UBA9160 > JAFDDA01 > CAYYUT01. Next base: position 5,020 of record CAYYUT010000230.1, on the reverse strand, counting down.
GGCGGCCGGCGACGGATCGGCCAGCAGGTTCGCTCCGAACACCTCGAGGAGGCGCTTCCGCTCGAAGAACGGCGCGAGGACCAGGAACACGAAGCGGCACTTGGGGCAGGCGCCGCACCAACGGGGCGCGTCGGGGCCGGCGTCGAGCCGGAAGCCCCGGTTGCAGCTCGCGAAGACCGGATGGTAGCGATCCATCGTGGCGAAGAGCCGCGCGATCCCGAGTTCGGAGAGCGGACGCAGGAACGAGAAGTAGCGGAGCGGCGGCAGGAGCTCGTCGCGAATCAGGTCCGCGAAGGCACGTTCGAAAGCCCGGCTCTTGCTCCACTGGTGGTTGACCTCGCGGCCATCGGCCTCGAGGTTTCCGACGTCGGCCGAGCGCTCGTTCGACATGGCGATCGCGTCGTAGCCATACACGAGGCTTGCCGCGGCGAGCAGGGTGCTGAGGATCGCCGTGATGGGTACGTGGCCGTTCGGAGCCCCGCGCCGGTTCCATTCGAGCAGCTCGGGCGCGATGGTTCGGGAGATCGTGGCGCTCGACACACCCGCCGCCTCGATCACCCGCGCCACCGGAGTCGGGCGGCGCACCGAGACGGCGAGCAGCGGCTCGCCCGCCGCGCGCAGGCGTTCGAGCGTCACGCAGGAATCCTTGCCCCCGCCGATCGGCACCGCCGTCCGTCGGGACAGCGCGACGCGCGCGGCACCCGTGGGCCCGGGCACGTTGCTCGGGAAGTGGATCTGCCCCCTCAGATCGATCTGGTTGCGGTGGGCGAACTCGGCAAGTCCCTGCTCGTACACCTGCTCGCAGAACCGGGCCACGGCGGGGGTGACGGCTACCTCTTCCACCAGGATCTCGGTGGGGGCGAAGGCCTTGTAGTAGCTCACGCCCGCCACGAGGAAGGCGAGCCCGAGGCAGCGTTCGAGCGCGGCACGCTCGGTCGCGTCGAGCGGGCGCCGCTCGCCATCGAAGACGATGCGCTCCACGAAGCGGGGGCCGCCGCAGACGGCGTACTCGAACGCGGCCTGGCCACGCTCGTGGTCGACGTGCACCGCCACGAATCGGAAGGCCCCGGGCTCGCTCATCGCGCTCGCCGTCGCGCCTCAGCTCGGCTTCGGGGGAAAGCCCAGCGCGGCCCGTTCGGCGGCGACCACCGAATCGAGGATCTCGACCATCAGCTCGGGGCTCATGGTGTCCGAGACAACCGTGTTGAGCTCCTCGAGGAGCCCGGGGAAGAAGCGATTGATCTTGCGTCCGAGGGCGCTCCGGTTCCAGTCGTTGAGCTCGCGCAGCTCGGCGGCCGTGAACTCGTCGGCCAGCCGCTCGACGATGGTGTTCTCGACCTTCGAGACCAGCGACAGACGCTCGCGCACCTCGGCGTTCAGACGATCGCCGAAGCGCTCGGCATCCGACAGACGCTGGAAGAGCGCCCGCTTCTGGTCGTGGCTGAGATCGCCCTGGTTGGCCACGACGTCCGAGGCGAAGGCCTCCTGGCGCGCCAGCAGAGGGCCCGTGATGCGTTGGGTGAGATCCTCGGCAGCCGTCGCCAGATCGGAGTTCTCGAGGTAGGTGCGCGCGAGCCGGAGGCGCGTGGCGCGGTCGTCCTGGGCCTGCGATGTCCCCACCGCCACGAGCAGCGTCGCGACGGTCGCCAACGCGAGGAAGCCGCGAGCTCCGATCGAGACCCAGACCGATGACACAGATGACACCGACGACATTGACGATACCGATGACACCGACGACACAGACGACACCCACCCTTCGGCCCGCACCGGGCCGCACTCTGCGTTCGTCGGACAGGCTAGTGGATCGGCGCGGGTCTGGCCGACCGATCCGCCTGGCCGACCGGTCCGCCTGGCCGACCGGTCCGTCTGGCCGACCGGTCCGTCTGGCCGACCGGTCCGTCTGGCCGACCGGTCCGTCTGG
>CAYYUT010000230.1:0-2999 GCA_964474935.1 uncultured Spirochaetales bacterium | reverse complement strand
CCGACCCATCACCCCGATGCGAGCGCCGTCCGAGCCAGGGCCACCACCTCGCGGATCACGCGGGCGTGGTGCTCGGGCCCGAGCCCGTCGACGCTGTAGGCGCGCCGGGCGAGCGTGCCGTCGACGGCCGGGCCGTCGTCGACCGCGGCCCGGAGGATGCGCGCGTCGTGCTCGGGCGTGAGCCGGGCGAGGAGGGCGTCGGCCCGCTCGGGCAGGCTGCAGGCCAGGGCGCCGAGCAGCCCGATGGCACCCCAGTTCGAGACACCGGCCAGCACGAGATGATCGCAGGCGACGCGGCACGCGACGTCGAACCCACGGGGCACAGCGCGGCCCACCGCCGTGCGCCCGAGCTTTCCCATTCCGAGCTCGTTGCCGCCGTCGCCGACCCCGATGCGTACCGCTCCCGGAAGCTCGAAGATGCGTTCGAGCGGTGCAGTCGCGTGCGCGATCGATCGGCCCCGGTGGTTTCGGGGCACCCCGTCGTGGGCCGGGCCGACCCGCTCGATCGCGATCGTGTGGGTGGGAGCGTCGCGGGCAGTGGCGAGACGGAGCGCGAGTGTCTCGGTGTCGCGCGCACGGTCCTCCGAGGCCGCGACGGTACGCAACCGGCTCTCGGCGACGCCGGCCGCGTGCAGGGCTGCGACGACGGCGCCGGCGCAGGGCTCGTCGGTCAGCAGCGAGCATTCCACACCGGCTGCGAGGAGACCGGCCGCGAGATGCGCCGCTCCCACCGGGCCGTCCGTCTCGGGGAGGGGCGGATCGGCGTGAGCGACCATGAAGCCGGTGAGGATCACGACCCGCGGCTCGACGTGGCCCGCGATGGAGCGCGCGGCGCCGAGCAGCCCGCCCCGAGCCAGCGGACGCAGGCCGGCCGTGCCGCGACCCGCGACGTCCTCGGCCACCACCCGCTCGATCCTGGCGATCGTTCGCTCGATCACGGCCACCGAAGGTAGGCGATGCAGCGCCCGTCTCGACCCGCTCGGACGCAGGCGCCGGGCGGCGGATGTCGCCGCTCGAGCGAGCCACCGAGTCGCGCTCTCTCGCTGGCTCCTCGAGGACCATGGGGGATGCGCCGCGCGTCCTCGGCGCGGTCGCGAACCCCGATCCTCGCCCCCGGGCCCCGCCACCGACCGGATGCTCGGCCTCGGTCTGGCCGGCATGGACCCGGACGGGCGGTCGTGGGGCGCGAAGCGATTCCGCTGCACGTGCCGATCTGCATCGAGAGGAGGCAGGGTCGAGCCCTGCCGACCGGGCCGAATCGTCAATGAAATCCGATGCTTGATTGGGTCGCAGATGTCGCGCTCGGAGGCTCCGGCCCGAGGGTCTGGACATGCCGGTTCGGGCTCCGTCCGTCGGCGCTCGGCGCGCCATCCAGGTGCTAGGCTGCGCGTTCAAGCACCGCCTTCGAGGAGAACGCGCGACCATGCTCGAGATCCACCAGTTCGGATGCCTCTCCGACAACTACGGGTTTTTGGTCCACGACCCGGACTCGGGGCTGACCGCGTGCGTCGACACGCCCGAAGTCGCGCCGATCCTGGCCGCGCTCGAGGCCAAGGGCTGGACCCTGACCCACATCTGGAACACGCACTGGCACCCCGATCACACGGGCGGGAACCTCGAGCTCCAAAAGAAGACGGGCTGCCAGATCCTGGGCCCGCGCAACGAGAGCGAGCGCATTCCGGGCATCGAGACGGAGCTCCATGAGGGCAGCACCTTCGACTTCGGCGCTCACGCGGTTCGCGTCCTCGAGGTTCCAGGCCACACGTCGGGCCACATCGCCTTCTGGCTGCCCGACGACTCGGTCGCGTTCGTCGGCGACACGCTCTTCGCGCTGGGGTGCGGGCGCCTGTTCGAGGGCACGCCCGGGCAGATGTGGGACTCGCTCGGGAAGCTCGCCGCGCTTCCGCCCGAGACGGTGGTGTACTGCGCGCACGAATACACCCAGGCGAACGCGCAGTTTGCGCTCAGCGTCGACCCCGACAACCGCGCACTCGCCGAGCGCGCGAAGGAAATCGATGCGCTTCGCGCCAAGGGCATCGCGACCGTGCCGACCACGATCGCTGCCGAGAGGGCCACGAACCCGTTCCTGCGCGCGGAAGACCCGGGGCTGCAGCGCGCGCTCGGCATGGAAGGCGCCGCCCCCGCCGCGGTGTTCGCCGAAACGCGCAAGCGCAAGGACGAGTTCTGAGAGCCTCTGGAGGCCTGCTCCCGGTCGAGGGTTTCCTTCCCCGACTCTGAGCCGCGAATATCCGTCGAGCCCTCGCGAACCAGACGACGTCGTCGGGACGCTGCGGGTGACGTTGTCCGTCGATCCAGGCCCGGGGCTCGCCGGAGCGCGCGGTGCCTCCGTCTCTACGCACTCCACGTGCGGCAGGCTGGGGCGACGCCCCGGCGCCAGCACCTCGAAGAGAGGACCGAGCCGCACCGGGCCGAGCGGGCGAGGGCGATCCCGACCGGGCCTTGCACCCTCAGCGGAAGTGCTTGGACAGTCGGGGGCCGTCCTGGGCGACATAGCTGTTGCCCCGATCCCCGTACAGCTCCTCGGTGGCGCCCTGCAGGCGCTCGTAGGCCATCGCGCAGATCGGCTGCCGATGCCGCAGGATCAGATCGTCCTCGTGCGGGCGCACCTCCAGAACGGCCTTGCAGCCGACCATGCCCTGCTCGGTCACGCCCCATCCGGGATCGAAGAAGCCCGCGTAGTGGGCCCGGAACTCCCCCGAGGCCGGGTCGTAGGGGACCATCTCACATGCCAGATCGGCGGGTACCGCCACGCGCTCGTGGGTGGCCAGGATGTAGAACCGATCCCTTTCGAGAAACAGGTAGCCGGATCGGGGCCGGGCCAGGGGGGTGAAGAAGTCCTCGGCGGCGTGCCGACCAATCCCGGCGAGGTCCAAGGGCTTGTGACTGCGCTTGGCGACATAGCCGACGATGGGTGCCTGGAGGTCGGCCCCCATCACCAGCCGTCCATCGTGGATGCAGCGCTCGCCGGGCACCGGCCC
>CAYYUT010000229.1:0-6108 GCA_964474935.1 uncultured Spirochaetales bacterium | reverse complement strand
GACCCCGATCGGACCCTCGCCGCGGACGGCTCTCGGGGAGACCGTCGTACGGGAAGATCTGGCGAAGCCCCGGCCGGCACGACCGGGCGCGCACACGGGCACCCCACAACAGCCACCCGCGCGCCGCGCACGCCTTGCGCACGCTCCGATGATAACCCGAGACTGCGCCGAATTGCGCATCTTTCGCGGGAGACCTGCGCCCCCCTGGGGAAGCGACGCCGTCGTCGGGCGGCGCCTAGCGAGCGTCGAAGTTGATGACGTCGCCCGGCAGCGGCAGCTGTGCGCCCAGGCTCTGTTGAAGGCTCCGCGCCACGCTGTCGATGCCGGCGCCGGCCGCCAGGGTCTGGAGCAGCCATCCATGGGACGGGGTGACCCGGAAGCCGTCGCTCCCCACCCCCGTCGTCTCGTGCGCGCTCGTCACCGCGACGGCACGCGGCCGGAGCGTCAGGTGCCCGACGGGGCTTCCGAGCCCTTCCTCCGAGAAGCGCGGATCGATCGCCTCGAGCGGAATCAGACCGATGCAGTCGTAGGCGGTATTGGCATCGCGCTCGAGCTCGTCGTCGTTGTAGAAGAAGACCCGCAGCGCGGCGGGGACGGGCGAGACATCGGCCGTGCCGTCGAGCGTGAAGAGCCAGAGCTCGGCCGTGGTGTCTGCGTCGGGGGCGTGGAAGTTCGTGGCCAGCGAGGCCGGGAACTCGGCGTACTCGAGCCCGTCGAAGCGGTACTGGCGATCGCCGTCCTGACCGAGCGGGTCGAGGCCCTGGAATCCGATCCCGGCCACCGAATAGGCGCTGCCCTGGGCGACGTCGACGATCGTCGCGTCGGCGAAGAGCCCGTTCTTCGAGACGGTGGCACCCCCCGACTCGATCGCCACCACCATCAGTCCGGACTCCGCCGTCAGCAGCTCGCGCCGGGGCACGTTCAGGTCTTCTGGCGCACTGGTCGACGTGGCATCGGTGGTGCTGCACTCGAAGTCGACCAGGCTGCCCGTGAACAGCGTCTGGAACTCGAAGCGGGTCGTCTCGCGGGCGCTCACCCGACACTCGAAGGACGCGGTGTCCCAGGCCTCGCCGGCGTCACCGTTCAGCACGTTGATGGCCAGCGTGATCGGCTCGGCGAGACCGTTCGTGACGACGACCTCGGTGAAGACCCCGGGCGCGGTCAGGAAGGGCACCACCACCAGCGCGCTCGTCTCGCTGAGCGCCAGGTTTGCCCGGGCCGGCCCCAGCACCGGCACCGTGAGCACGGCCGCGCTGGCAGCGAGGGCTGCGCAGATCACCAGGACCCGCCACGCCGACGCCGCATGGCGGGCCTGCCAGAACGAGCGCGCGGCTAGCTCGCTCGCATGGGTTTCGTCGGTCCGCATCGCTTCCACATCCGCTGCATCAACTGCATCCACCTTCTGTCGGTGCCGGTGTCGTCGCCCGTCTCGACATCGGCTCGCTGCGCCACCGCCCCCTTCGCGAAGGCGCGGTGGTTGGGAGCCGGCCCCCGGCGGAGAGAGCCGGCTCCCACGCGGAGGCTCCTCGCCCCGCGCCACAAGTACGCCCGTCCCTCAGGATTCGGGCCGCTTCTGCAATCGGAACAAGGCATCGCGGGGAATCGGCTTCTTGTACCAGGTGCCCTCGATCTTGTTCCAGGTCTCCTCGATCTCGAAGCGCAGTCGCTCCTCCGGAATCCGCGTCGGCCGGTTCAGCATGAGCTCTGTCTGCACCGTCAGCTTCACGACCGCCGTGTCGCCGTCGATCTCGACGCCGTCGATCTCGTACCACTTGTATCCCACGTTCCCGAGCTCCGAGGTGTCCCGCCAACCGGACGGTCCACCGAGCTCCGGCGGTGCGTAGAAATCGTAGACCTGCTCGGTCCGCGCGACCCGATACCTCCAATACTCCGCGGCGCGCTCCTTGAGCACTTCCGAGTCGGGGCGTTGCGAGCTGCTCGTCACCTTGCCGTCGCTCGCCGAGGCCTTGGCCTCCTCGGCGAACGCCACCGGCGGGAGCAACCCGACGACCAGCCCGAGAATCACAAGCCACTTCCGTTCGATCTGCTTCTGCATTCCTTGCTCTCTCAGTTGGCGTTCAGGTTGACCACGTCACCTGCCAGAGGGACGTGGGGAACGGTCGACTGGGCGAGGGTCCGCGCCGAAGCGGCGACCTCGCCCTGTCGCAAATGGGTCTGGACGATCCAGCCGTGGGCCGGCGAGCTCCGGAAGCCATCCTGACCGGTGCCGGTGAGCTCGTGAGCGGTGCCGACACTGGCCGTTCGCGCCTCGAGCGTGATGTGGCCGGCGCGGCTCCCGAGCCCTGCGAAGGACAGCCGCGGATCGATCTGGTTGAGCGGCAGGATCGCGAAGCAGTCGAAGTCGAAGCTCGCGTCTCGTTCGGTCTCGTCGTCGTTGTAGAAGAGAACACGGAGCTCGATGGGAACGGGCGTGAAGTCGGCCGTCCCGTCGAGCGTGAAGAGGATGAGCTCGGCGGTGGTACTGGCGTCGGGAGCCAGGAAGTCCGTCGCGAGCGAGGCCGGGAACTCGGCGTACTCGAGCCCGTCGAAGCGGAACTGGAGATCTCCGTCCTGGTTCAGGGCGTCGATCCCCTGGAACGCGATCGCCCCGACCGAGAAGGCGTCGCCGGCCAGGGCGTCGAAGATGGTGGCGTCACCGAAGATGGCGTTCTTCGAGACGGTCTGGCCCAGCTGGGCCACCGAGACGAAGAAGATCCCCGAGCGGGCATCGATGAGCTCGCGGCGCGCAAGGTTGAGATCCTCCGGCGCGCTGTCGGCGTCGGCATCGGTGGTGCTGCACTCGAAGTCGATGGCTCCGCCGTCCTCCCCCCGGTCGGTGATCACGAACCAGGTGGTCTCGCGCGCGGTCACCCGGCACGCGAAGGAAGCCGTGTCCCACTCCTCGCCCTCGTCTCCGTTGATGACGAGCACCTGGAGGGTGATGCCCTCTGCGAGTCCGTTGGTGACGACGATCTCGGTGGTGACGGCCGGTCCGGCGAGGAAGGGCAGCGCGAGGGCGGCCGCCATTTCGTCGAGCTGCAGGTTGGCCCGGGCAGGAGCCGCCAGCATCGCCGCACCCAGCACTCCGAGCACCCACAGCCGCATCGTTCGCATCCGCATCGAGATCCTTGCTGCCGGCATTCGCCGGCTACTCCGGCATCGCCGGCCCGTCGGCATCCGACTCGGAGCCGGAAGGGAGTCGCCCCCCTTCCGGCTCCTGTCAGAGCCAACCGGCTCGTGGTCCGTTCGGCACCCTAGCGGGCGTCGAAGTTCACCACGTCACCGGCGAGCGCCACGTGCGCATTCACGCTCTGCGCGAGAGTGCGCGCCGAGGCGGCGGTACCACCACCGGTCGTGAAGACCTGCAGCGTGTAACCGTGCACCGGCGTGTTCCGGAAACCGTCCACACCGAGACCCGTCAGCTCGTGCGTCGTGCCAACCGACACGTTGCGCGGCGTCATGGTCATGTGACCGGCGCGGCTGCCGAGGTTCGCCGCCGTGAAGCGGGGATCGATCTCCTCGAGCAGGACGATGTCGAAGCAGTCGATGTCGAAGTTGGCATCGCGCTCCGTCTCGTCGTCGTTGTAGAAGAACACCCGCAGCGAGGCCGGAACCGGCGACACGTCAGCCGTGCCGTCGAGGGTGAACAGCAGAAGCGCCGCCACCGTATCCGCGTCGGGAGCCAGGAAGTTCGTCGCGAGCGACGAAGGGAACTGCGCGTACTCGAGTCCATCGAACTCGTACTGGCGGTCCCCATCCTGGTTCAGCGGGTCGAGACCCTGGAACGCGATCGCACCGTACGACAGCGCCGCCCCGAGACCGGGGAAGATCACCGTCGCATCACCGAAGATCGCGTTCCGCGACACGGTCGCACCGGCCTGCTCGACGGCGAGCACCATCACGCCGTTGGTGGCGTTGGTGATCTCCGTCTGGGGGATGTTGAGGTCGCCGGCCGCACTGTTCGAGTCGGCGCCCGTGGCGCTGCACTCGAAGTCGATCTGGCTGCCACCGTTGGCCGGGGTGATCACGAAATGCGTGGTCTCCCGAGCCGTCACGTTGCAGTCGAACGACGACGTCGCCCAACCTTCCTCAGGGTCACCATTGATGACGTTGATGTGAAGGTTGATCGACTCGGCCAGGCCATTCGTCACGACGATCTCCGTCGTGGCGTTGGCGGCGCCCATCTCATCACCCGTGATGAACGGAATGGCGAGAAGCGCGGCCATCTCGTCGAGATCGAGGTTGGCCTTTGCGGTCCCCGCCGACGCGCCCACAGCCACTGCGACTGCGAGAGCGCCCATCATGGTCTTCTTCAGCATGACTTCCTTTCTCCTACCAAACGGGGCTCTGCCCCAAGAACGCGGGAGCCCTAGCGCCCCGCGCCACACCTCGCGCCACGCCGCGGAGCCACACTCCGGCGACGACGACGCTTGGAACTTCGTTGCATGTGTCGCGAGAGGCCCCGCGGGATCGGCTTCTTGTACCAGACGCCGTCCACGCGGTTCCATTCCTCGCGCAGGACCTGTCGGAGGCGCTCCTCGGGGATCTGCGACGGCCGACCGAGGGCCAGCTCCATCGCGACGCGGACGTGCACCACCCCGCGGTCGCCTTCGATCTCGACCTTCTCGATCTCGGCCGTCCGGAAGTGGATGTTCCCGAACTCCGACATCTGCTTCGGCTGGGTCGGACCCCCCTTCTCGGGGGGCGCGTAGTAGTCGTAGACGGCGGGCGTGCGGGCGACGCGCGCCTCCCAGTACTCCCGGGCCCGGTCCTCGAGGGCGCCGGAATCGCCCGGGCCTTCCGCTTCGGCAGCGGCCAACGAGGGAAGCCCGACGAGGAGGGCGACGAAGAGGGGCCGGTACATCAGTTCACCACCTGGACGATGGTCGGGTTGGACAGGCCCTCACCACGGATCTCGAACTGGAGCGGCTGGCCCGCGTTGGCGGAACCGGGAGGCATGACGGTCGAACCGACCGCTGTCCAGACGCCGTCGGGGCGGAGGGGCTGGCCCTGGTTCTGACTGGTCTTGTTCGAGGGCAGGAAGGTCTGCACCGACTCGGTCGTGAATTACATCGAGACGATCGTAGGGTTGCCCGCCGCATCCGTAATGGTGAGGGGCGCGGAGCCGTGGATCGAGCCGTCCGGCGCGACGCTCATCTGGACGGTGACGGGATCGATCGAGACGAACTCGCCGAGGGCCTGATCGATCTCGGGAAACGCGAGGGCGAGCTGGAAACCACCGGCTTCGATCGAGCGGATCTCGGCGTCGACGATGGGCGAGCAGTAGCTCCCGATGCAGGCCAGGCTGTCGTCGCGGATGCCGGGCTCCACCGGGGCCATCGGATCCTCGGAGAATTCGTTGCCGCCCTCTTCTTCGAGTGCCCGGTCGAGGGCGTCGAGGATGCCCTGCTCGAAGCTGCCATCGATTCCGGCCACGTCGAGCGGATCGCCGGCCTCGCCGAAGCCGATCCCCCCGCCGCCGACGCCGCCGGCCGTCTCGGTTCCGGGCGCCGAGACGTCGACCCCGCCGGGCCCCGTGCCGCCTGCACCTGGGGCGCCGAGCGCCGCGGCTCCAGTGACGGCCTCGCCGAGCAGACTGATGGTGCTGACGGCCCGGCTCGGGTCGTTGCTGTAGATGACGAGGGGGGCCAGGCTGCCGCCGCTCGCGCGTGGCGCGAAGGCGATCGGGAAGCGGTACTTCGAGCGCGGCCAGACCGTCCGGTTGAGCGGCCGCCCATAGAAGGGCGCCGACATCGCGGACGAATTGATCTGGAGCGGCTCGTCGCCGTCGTTGCGGACCACCAGCCAGCGCCGCTCGCTCTCGCCCACCGGGACCTGTCCGAAGTCGACCACCGGGGGCTCGATCGTCATCGCCGTCGCCGGCGCCTCGAGACTGCCCTCACCGCGCAGCAGCACCGAGTGCTCGGCCCGCGCCGGGTCGTTGCTGCGCACGGTCATGGTGCTGCGGGCCGGGCGCGCGGAGGTCGGACCGAATGCCACCTGGACGTGCTTCTCCTCGCCGGGCTCGATCTCGAAGGTCAACGCGTCGGGCCGGAAGGGTGGACCCACGGCGAGGCTCTCGACCCGGAGCGTGGCGCCTCCCGTGTT
>CAYYUT010000228.1:0-6125 GCA_964474935.1 uncultured Spirochaetales bacterium | reverse complement strand
CGATGCACAGGTTATCGGGAACCTCCTGCTCGAGCTCGCACGCGAAGTGTCGTCCCGTGCGCCCGAAGCCGGTGTAGATCTCGTCGACGACGAGGAGCCAGCCTTCCCGATCGCAGATCCGACGGAGCTCGCGCAGGAAGCCCGGCGGGGGAACGCGCTCGCCACCGCGTCCCTGCAGGGGCTCCACGAGCACCGCGCCGACTGGGCAGGGCGCTTCGCTCGCGGCACGGAGGACGTCGTCGGCGTCGCCGTAGCGGGCGAAGACGGTCTTCTCGGGGAGTCGTGATCGGAAGCGGTCGCGGAAATCGTCGCGCCAGGTGGCATCGAGGGCGCCGAGGCTCAGCCCGTGGTAGGCGCCTTCGAAGGCGACCACACCCGGGGATCCGGTCGCCATGATCGCCGTCTTCAGCGCGGCCTCGACCGCGTCGGAGCCCGACGAGAAGAGCACGCCGCGGGCTTCCGCGCCGCCCGGGTAGCGGGCCATCAGCGCCTCGAGGAGCTCGACCTTGATCGCGGGCGGGTGGACGTCGCCCATGGCATGCAGGAGCTCGGCGGATTGACGCGCGATCGCCTCCACCACCCGCGGATGGGCATGCCCCGCGTTGGAGACACCGAAGCCTCCGCCGAGATCGACGAATCGATTGCCGTCGACGTCCCAGACGTTCGCGCCCTGGGCGCGCGCCCAGAAGATCGGCGCCGGTGACAGGCAGGTGACGTTGCGACACTCGACCCGTGCGAGACGCTCGGCCATGGCTCGCGAGGTCGGCCCGGGGATCGCGGTCTCGATCCGCGGCGGAGCTGTGCGTTCGCCCGACACCGACCGATGGTAGCTGTATGCTCGCGACCTTGGACCCCACGGAGAACAGGCCGGACGATCCGGGCTCTCACTCCGGATCCACCCTGCGCGACGACGCCGGCCTCGATCGCTTGCGCGCGGGCCGTCTGTCGCTGGTCGCCGGCATGGCGATCCTCGGAGGCAAGCTCGGCCTCGCCGCCTACAGTGGTTCGAGCGCCGTCTTCTCCGACGCCCTCGAGTCGTCGGTGAACGTGGCGGCGGCGGGGCTCCTGCTCTGGAGTCTCCGCATCGCCGCGCGACCCGCCGATCCGGATCATCCCTACGGCCACGGCAAGATCGAGTTCTTCACCGCCGGGGTCGAAGGGACGCTCATCGCGGTGGCGGCGGTCTGGATCGCCTGGGAGGCGTTCGCCGACCTGGCGCGCGGTGCCGAGCTCGCGCGGCTCGACCAGACCATGCTCGGACTCCTCGCGCTCAGTGCGGTGAACGGTTGGCTGGGGCGTCATCTGGTTCGCACGGGCAAGCGCACGGACTCGCTCGCGCTGGTCGCGGACGGTCGCCATCTGCTCACCGACGTCGTCACCTCCCTGGCGGTGGTGGCGGGTCTGTTCGCGGTCTGGCTCACGGGGATCGCCTGGCTCGACCCGCTGGTCGCCCTCGGGATCGGTGTCCATGTGCTCGCATCGGGGACCGGGCTCATCCGCGAAGCGATCCGCGGCCTGATGGACGAGGCCGATCCGGCCCTGCTGGTGCGGATCAGCGAGGGGCTCGAGTCGGCACGCGAGCCGTCCTGGATCGATGCGCACGACCTGCGGGCCTGGCGCTCGGGTGCGTCGGTCCACGCCGATCTCCGTCTGACGGTGCCGCGCTACTTCGACGTCGGGCGCACCCACGCCATCGATCGTGCGGTCGCCGAGTCGCTCCGGTGTGCGCTCGACGCCCCCGCCGATGTCATCGTCCACTTCGATCCGTGTGTTCCGGCGCACTGCTCCGGGTGCGCGGTTGCGGACTGCGCGATCCGGGAGGGCGCATTCTCCCACCGCGCGTCCTTCACCCTGGCCTCGACCACCCGCCGCGAGGCTCCGCACGCAGGACGCGACGCGGCGTGAACCCGGAGCGGGCCTACGTCGCGCTCGGGTCGAACCTGGGCGATCGCGCAGCCCATCTGCGCGCAGCGATCGATGCCCTCCGCCAGCATCCCGAGGTGGAGTGGCGCGCCCTGTCGCGTGTGTACGAGACCGCCCCGGTCGGACCGCCCGGGCAGGGTCCCTACCTGAACGCCGTCTCCGAGGTGGCGACCCGGCTCCCGCCGCAGGCACTGCTCGGTGTCCTGCTCGAGATCGAAGCCGCGAGCGGACGGGTGCGCGGTGCCGAACGGAACGCGGCGCGCACGCTCGATCTCGACCTGCTCTGGATGCAGGGACGGTGCATCTCCACGCCGAGCCTGGAGCTGCCGCACCCCCGCATGCGGGAACGCGCCTTCGTGCTGATGCCCCTGGCCGATCTCGCGCCCGATCTCGACCCGGCCGGCGATGGCCGGCACGTGAGCGCCCTGGCGCGCGCCGCGCCGGGGCGAGCCGGTGTGAGGGTGGTCGACATCGGCCTGCCATGAATCCACGCTCTCAGAGTGTTGAATCGTGTTGGAGCGCCGCGGGCTGTTGGATAGAGTCCATCCAGTCGCGATGTCCACCCAGACCGCACAGACCCGAAAAGCGCTTCCCGAAAGCGTGCTTCGCGCCGTCCGCGACGGTGCGCTCGAGGCCGCGGATCCCCTCAAGATCCTCAGTTGGGGAATCGAGAATTTTCATCCTCGGCTGGCGCTCTCCTGCTCGTTCGGAGCGCCGGAGGGCCTCGTCCTCCTCGACATGATGCACACGATCGATCCCGGTTCGCGTGTGTTCGTGCTCGATACGGGACGGCTGCCGCAGGAGACCTACGACCTGATGGACCGGGTGCGCGACTGCTACCGCAAGGACATCGAGGTGATCTTTCCGCGCGCCGAGGCGGTGGAGACGATGGTGCGCCGTCACGGCGTGAACCTCTTCTACGAGTCCGTCGAGAAACGGCAGCGCTGTTGTCAGGTCCGGAAGGTCGATCCCCTGACGAGCCATCTGGCCGCCCTCGACGCCTGGGTATCGGGCCTGCGGCGCGACCAGAACGTGACGCGCGCGGACGTCGGAGTGGTCGAGCTCGACGCCGTGCACGGCGGGATGGTCAAGCTCAATCCCCTCGCCGCCTGGGAGAGCGCCGACGTCTGGCACTACGTCCGTACCCACGGCGTCCCGGTGAATCGTCTCCACAAGCAGGGCTATCCCTCGGTGGGCTGCGCACCCTGCTCGCGCGCGATCCAGGCGGGCGAGGACCCGCGCGCCGGGCGCTGGTGGTGGGAGAATCCCGAGACCAAGGAGTGTGGGATCCACGTGGGCGAGGAATCGGGAGGCTCGGGGATTTGAGCCGCTTGGATCGCAGGCAGTTCCTGGCAGGCGTCGCCGCGACGCTGGTCTGGCCGATCGTCGCTCGCAGCGACGACGGCCCGAAAGGCGATCGGCGCGTGCAGCCGAAGCTCGGCGCGCGTGCGCTCGACGCGCTCTCCACCAGCCCCTACGTCTACGTCTCGCCCCTCCTGGTGGGTGGTCGCGAGAGCACCTGTCACGGCGAGGTGTGGTTCGCCTGGCTCGACGGGAGCGTCGTCACGTCGACCTCCACCGGGAGCTGGAAGGCGCGGAGCATCCAGGCCGGGAGGCGCGAGGCGCGGCTCTGGGTCGGCGACCATGGCCGGTGGAAGGGCGTGTTGGGACGCAACGAGTCGTTCCGGCGGGCTCCGAGCTTCCTGGCCGAGGGCCGATTCGTGGCCGAGCCGGGCCCCCTGCTCGATCGGCTGCTCGCCGTCTACGAGGTGAAGTACCCCGGCGAGATCGCCCGCTGGCGCGACCGCATGCGGACGGAGGTCGCCGACGGGAAACGCGTGGTGATCCGCTACGCGCCCGTCGTCGCCTGACGTGATCCGGCGGCTCCTCGTCCTCGGTGTCGTCGCAGTGCTGGTTCCTCCCGTGGTGCTGGCCGCCCTGCTCGCGTACGGCATCTCGCGCGACGAGCCCCACGCCTTCGACGACGCCTTCGCCGCGCGGCTCGAGTCCGAGCCGATCCGCTTGCTGGCTCCCGGGCCGCGCCTTCCGGCCACCCCCGAGCTCGGGCCCTCCAACAACAATC
This sequence comes from uncultured Spirochaetales bacterium, assembly GCA_964474935.1. Taxonomy (GTDB): domain Bacteria; phylum Myxococcota_A; class UBA9160; order UBA9160; family JAFDDA01; genus CAYYUT01. The sequence continues at coordinate 2,119 of CAYYUT010000228.1, read as the reverse complement.
TCGACGTGACCCGCTCCGGCGGGAGGTTCTATCTGGCGCTGCGTACGGCGCCGCACCACTTCGCGAGCGACGAGGCCCGGATCGAGGTCTACGCGAGCGACGACCGCGAACGGTGGCGTCACGAAGCGAGCTTCGACCTCGAGCGCCGCGACCTCCGCGAGCCCCGTTTCCTGGCCTACGCTGGTCGGCTCTTCCTGTACTTCGTCGAGCTCGAGGACGATCCGTTCGGCTTCACGCCCGTCTCGATCCGGATGAGCGAGCGCGGCCGCGACGGGGTGTGGACGGAGTCCGCTCCGATCTTCGAGCCCGGCCACATCGTATGGCGGACCCGGGTCTTCGAGGGACGCGCCTACATGAGCGTCTACCATGGCGTCCGGCTCTACGACGACATCGGCGCCGCCGGTGCCGTCCGTCTGCTCGTGTCGGAGGACGGGCGGTCCTGGCGCTCGCTCTCGGGGGACGCCTCGCCGATCGATTTCCCGGGGGCGTCGGAGGCCGCTTTCGAGTTCGACGAGGCGGGCAACCTGGTGGCGTTGGTGCGCACCGAGGCGTACGGGGCCCTGGTCTGCACCGCGCCGGCCGAGCGGCTCGAGCGCTGGGACTGCAGCCGGACGCCGTACCGTCACGATTCGCCGCTGCTCTTCCGGCACGGTCGCCACTTCTACGCCGTCGCCAGACGGAGCCTCGGAGGCCCTCTCGACCGGGGCCACGACTGGCTTCCCGGACGCCTCGAGCCCCTCTGGTACCTGCTGCGCTACTCGGCGTCCCGGAAGCGGACGGCCGTCTACCGGATCGAACCCGAGACCCGCCGCGCCGTCCCGCTGCTCGATCTCCCGTCGCGGGCGGACACCGCCTTCGCGTCCCACGTCCCGCTCGGCGGCGACCGCTTCTGGATCGTCAACTATTCGAGCGATCCCTCGGGGCCCGACTATCCGTGGATCGGGGGGCAGCTCCTCGGGAGCCAGATCTACGACCAGGAGCTGCGGCTGCCGGCCGACTGAGCGCCGGTCCCGGTACGGGCCACTAGACCAGGAGTTTGTGCACTTCCTTGAACTCGGGCGAGCGCGAGTCGCGCAGCCACTCGAAGAGCACCGACTCGGTCGACCCCGGGATCGCGCCCGATGCGAGCATCTTCGACCAGCCGAGCCGATCTTCGGTCTTGAAGCGCGAGGTGATGGCGTCGCGGACGAGATGGGGCCGATAGTCGCGCACGAGCAGGTCGTGGACCGACTGATTGACGCACACGTGGGTCTCGATCCCGATGACGACCACCTGCGGGCGGGCGAGCTCCTGGAGCAGGGCTTCGAGGCCGGGCGCCCCGAACACCGAGAAGCTCGTCTTCTCGAAGCGTCGTGTCTCGGGGAGGAGCTGGCTCTCGATGTCGTCGCGTGTCGCTCCGAGGCCCTTCGGATACTGCTCCGTCAGGACGGCCGGGATCCCCAGGATCCCGGCTGCAGCGATGATCCGACGGCAGGCCGCGATCGTCCGGGGCTCTTCGAAGAGCTTGCCGCGGTAGGCATCCTGGAGGTCGATCACCAGGACGACGGACTGGTGACGGTCGAGTATCTCGGGGTGGGCGGACATGTCGTGCCTCTCCATCGACTGCGGCCGGAGCCCGATCCGGCCGTGGCTCAGTACTGCCGGGCCCGTACGTGGTTGTGGAGCATGCCGAGGTGCTCGATCCGCACCTCGACGAGATCCCCATCGCGGAGCCAACGGGGCGGCGTTCGGGCCGCACCGACACCGGCCGGTGTCCCCGTGAGAAGGACGTCGCCCGGCTCGAGGGTCATCAGACGCGAGGCGAATGCCACGAGTTCGGCGACCGGAAAGCACATCTCCTTCGTGCTCGCCGATTGGAGCGTCTCGCCGGATACCCGGGTCTCGAGGGCGAGGCCCTGGGGATCGGCGATCTCGTCGCGGGTCACGAGCATCGGTCCGAGCGGAGCGAAGCCGTCGCAGGCCTTTCCGATGAACGACTGACCGCGGACGTTCTGGAAGTCGCGCGCCGAGACGTCGTTGGCGATGGTGTAGCCGGCCACGTGCTCGAGCGCGCTCGCGGTGCAGACGTCCCTCGCAGGCCGACCGATCACCACCGCGAGCTCGCCCTCGTAGTCGACCT
>CAYYUT010000227.1:0-6150 GCA_964474935.1 uncultured Spirochaetales bacterium | reverse complement strand
GTCAGGTCCTCCAGCAACTTGGAGTCGCGCAGGTGGATGCGGTGCTGCTGGATCTCGGAGTGTCTTCGCATCAGCTCGACGACCCGGGCCGGGGCTTCCGGTTCCGACCCGAAACGGCCGACCACACCCCGCTCGACATGCGCATGGGACGCGAAGCGCACGAGTCGGCGGCCGAGTTCCTCGCGCGTGCCGACGTGAACGAGCTCGAGTCGGTGCTGCGGGAATACGGCGAGCTCGGGGGCGCCGGACGCCTGGCGCGCGCCATCGTCGACGCCCGGCGCGAGGCACCGCTGCGGACCGCACGTGACCTGCTCGCGGTGATCGACCGCACCGGTGTCGGTCGGGGCCGCAAACACCATCCGGCCACGCTGGTGTTCCAGGCCCTGCGCATCGCCGTGAACGACGAGCTCGCCGCGCTCGAAGAAGGTCTCGACGCCGCCATCCACGCACTCCGACCCGGGGGCCGTCTGGCGGTGATCTCGTACCACTCGCTCGAGGACCGCTGCGTGAAGCGCCGCTTCCGGGCCGAGGTGCGCGGCTGCATCTGCCCGCCCCGCGTGCCGGTCTGCCAGTGCGGTCGGTCGCCGCAGCTCCACGATCTCGCGCGGCGCGGGGTCACGCCGGGCGAGGACGAGCGAGCCGCCAACCCCCGCGCCCGCTCGGCGCGCCTGCGCGTCGCCGAGCGGCTCGCCGCGATGGAGCCCTCGTGATGGCGTCCGAGCTCGGCACCTCGGCGCTCTCGCCCCGCTGGAGCTCACCCCTCGCCGTCGACCGCGAGGGCGGCTCGCGCTGGCTCGTGGCCCTGCTCGCCGGGGCGGTCCTGGCCTCCACCCTGCTGTTGGCACTCCGCGTCGAGATCCTGCGGCTCCGCTACGCCCTCGACGCCTCGCTCGTCGCCGAACGTCGGCTCGAGAAGCAGGTGGCCCGGGTCGCGACCCGCTACTGGGCGCTGCGCGACCCCATGCGCCTCCAGGAGCATGCGCGGCGCGAAGGCTTCGTGCGACCCGCCTGCCGGGTCGAGCTCCCGCCGACGGCGGGGAGAGGACGGATCGCGTGCGCTCCATGAGGAGCGCCGATCTGTCGCCTCTCGCGCCGCGCATCGCGTTGCTGCGCGCGGTCCTGATCCTCGCACTCGCGGCCGTGGCCGTCCGTGCCAGCCATCTCTCGGTGAACGATCCGCAAGCGAGGCAGCGCGCCAGCCTACAGGGGAACACCCTGCTCCGGATGGACGCCCGCCGCGGCGAGATCTTCGATCGGGCGGACCGGAAGCTCGCCATCTCGGTCGAGGCACCATCGATCTACGCGTCCCCCGGCGAGGTCGCCGATCCCAGGACCACCGCACGCGCGCTCTCCGAGGTGTTGGGACGCGATGCCGAGGCGCTCGAGCGTCGCATCCGCAGAGGAGGCCGCTTCACCTTCCTCGGACGCTGGGTGTCTCCCGAGGTGGCGGCCCGCGTCGCGGCGCTGCGTCTGCCGGGCATCGGAACGGTGAGCGAGCCGCGACGGGTCGCCCCCTTCGGCGAGCGCGCCGGACAGATCCTCGGCTTCGTCAACATCGACGGCTCGGGCGTGCGTGGAATCGAGCAGCAGGAGGATGCCTGGCTGCGCGGTCGCGGCGTGCGCCTACGGGCCGAGCGCGACGCGCGCGGACGACGCCTGTTGCTGCCGGGGGCCGACCCCGGGGTGACCGCGGGTGGCGACGTGCGACTCACCATCGACCTGGCCATGCAGGCCAGCGCCGAAGCCGCCGTCGCGCGGGCCGTCACCCGGCACGCGGCGCGCGCCGGCATCGTCGTCTCGCTCGATGCCCGGTCCGGGGACGTTCTGGCGGTGGCCGAACGTCCGACCTTCGATCCCAACGAGTTCCGCGAGACGCCCTACGTCGAGACCCGCGCGCGCAGCTTCCTGGACGCCTACGAGCCCGGCTCGACCCTCAAGCCCTTCCTCGCAGCCGGCGCTCTCGAAGAAGGCGCGGTCGCACCGGGCGAGTGGATCGACTGCGAAGACGGGTCCTTCCGGGTTCCCGGAAAGACCATTCGCGACTCGCATCCCCACGGTCTGCTCGATCTGGCCGGAGTGCTCCGCGTGTCGAGCAACATCGGAGCGACCAAGCTGGCCTACCGGATCGGTCCGGCGCGACACTTCGACGTGTTGAAGGGCTTCGGATTCGGACGACGCACCGGAAGCGGCTTCCCCGACGAGTCGGCCGGCCTGCTCCGTCCCTGGGACCGCTGGCGTCCGGTCGATCACGCCAACGTCGCATTCGGCCAGGGAATCGGGGCCACGCCGATCCAGCTCGCGGCGGCCACCGCGGCGCTGGCCGCCGGGGGGGTCTGGCGGAGTCCCCGACTGGTTGCCGCGCGGCGCTCCCACGACGGCGACTGGATCGCCGAGCCTCCCGGCGAGAGCCACCGCGTGGTCTCGACACACAGCGCGCGGCGCGTGACCGCGATGCTCCAGGCCGTCGTCGGACCGGAAGGCACGGCCCCCATGGCCGCGCTCGATTCGGTGCCCGTGGCCGGCAAGACCGGCACCTCCCAGAAGCTCGATCCCGAGACGGGCCGCTACTTCGAAGACCGCTTCGTGGCCTGGTTCGTGGGCGCGGCGCCCGCCGACGATCCGCGCATCGTCGTCCTGGTGGCAATCGATGATCCGATCCAGCTGGGCCATACCGGAGGCAGCGTGGCGGGTCCGGTCTTCGCCGAGGTGGCCGCCGCGCATCTGGCGCACTTCGGGATCTTCACGCGACCCGCACGTCCACCGCATCGGATCGCCATCGGGGGCCACGTGAACCCCAGGGCAGGTCATGGCAGCCTAGAGGCGGAGGAAGAAGGCTGATGCGACTCGCGGCGCTCCTGGACGCGCTCCCGCCCGAACTGGCCCCGCGCCGCCTCCACGGCGCCGGGGCAGTCGAGCGGTGCGTCGTGCGGGGCATCCAGGTCGATTCGCGTCAGGTCGTGCCCGGCGATCTGTTCGTCGCGCTCCGCGGCTCACAGGCCGACGGGCACGACTTCCTTCCCCAGGCGATCGGAGCCGGGGCCTCGGCGCTCCTGGTCGAGACCGCGAGCGAGGTGGCGATCACCGGCGACAGCGTGGTGATCGAGGTCCCCGACACGCGCCGGGCGCTGGCGCCGCTCGCCACCGCCTTCTTCGGCCGCCCGGCCGACGAGCTCAGGTTGGTGGGTATCACGGGGACGAACGGCAAGACGAGCGTCACCTATCTCGTCGAGTCCATGCTCGCCGCCGCCGGACTTCCGAGCGGACTGATCGGAACCGTCGAGATCCGGTTCGCAGCCGAACGCTGGCGATCGGTCAACACGACGCCGGAGAGCGTGGACCTCCAGCGGACGCTTCGGGCGATGTGCACCCAGGGCATCCGCGACGTCGTGATGGAGGTGTCGTCCCATGGCCTCGAGCTGGGGCGGGTCGAGGGCTGCCAGTTCGACGTGGCCGCCATCACCAACCTGACCCCCGAGCACCTGGACTTCCACGGAACGATGGAGGCCTACGGCGAGTCGAAGGCGCGCCTCTTCCGTGACTATCTGAGACCGGGGGCGACCGCGATCGTCAACGTCGACATGGACGGTGCCGAGCGCTTCGAGACGGCCGCGCGCGAGGCGGGAGCGCGCATCCTCACGACCAGCGGCGAGCCGGGCTCGACGGCAGATGTCGTCATCGAGGACGCCGAGGTCCGACTCACCGGCTCGCGGGTGCACGTGCGCCTGCCGGGCGGGAATCGTCTCGACATCGAGCTCCCCTTGCTCGGCGAGTTCAATCTCGAGAACCTGCGCGTCGCGCTCGCCGTCGCCCATGCCCTCGATCTGCCGCCGCACGCCCAGCAGCAGGGCGTCGCCGAGGTCCCCCAGGTGCCGGGCCGGATCGAACGCGTCGTGACGGGTCGGCCCGCGGCCCCGACCGTGCTCGTCGACTACGCCCACACCCCCGATGCGCTCGAGAAGCTGCTGCGGACGGTCCGGCCGCTGGCCCGCGGACGTCTGGTCACCGTATTCGGATGCGGCGGCGATCGCGACCGGAGCAAGCGGCCCCAGATGGCCGAGGCCGTCGCCCGCTACAGCGACCGCGTGGTGGCGACGAGCGACAATCCGCGCACGGAGGATCCGGCGGCGATCCTCGCCGACGTCGAACGCGGTCTCAGCAAGCTCCGCAAGCAGTCCCCCGAAGACCTCGCGGCCGCGACCGACGAGACCGACGGGCGCTACTGCATCGAACCCGACCGCCGCCGCGCGATCGCCCTGGCCATCCGGGCGGCCGGGCCGGACGACACGGTGGTGATCGCCGGCAAGGGACACGAGGACTACCAGATCGTCGGTCGCGAGCGTCTTCCCTTCGACGATCGCCGCGAGGCGCGTCGTCAGCTGGAGGCGCTCGAACGATGAGCATCTCCTTCGAAGCGGGCGACGTCGCGCGCTGGTGTCGGGCCGAGCTCGTGCAGGGCGCCGCGGCCACGCGCTTCGAGGCGGTGTCGATCGATACGCGCCAGATCGGGGTCGGTGCGCTCTTCGTGGCGATCCGCGGTCCTCGGCACGACGCGCATCGCTTCCTCGGCGACGCGCTCGCGCGGGGCGCGGCCGGACTGGTCATCGAGCGCGGGGCCGCGCTACCGCCGGACACGAAGCCCGACCTCCCGGTGTTCGCCGTCGACGACACCACACGCGCGCTCGGACGGCTCGCCGCGGGTCACCGTGAAGGCTTCGTGGGCCCGCTCGTCGCCATCACGGGGAGCAACGGCAAGACGTCGACCAAGGAGATGTGCGCCAGATCCTCGGCGTGTCGAAGCCCTGCCTGCGGAACCGGGGCAATCTCAACAACGCCTACGGTCTTCCGCTGACGCTCCTGGAACGCGAGCCGGAGCACCGGGCCGTGGTCGTCGAGCTCGGAATGAACCACCGCGGCGAGATCTCGGCCCTCGCCGAGATCGCCCGACCGACCGTCGCTGTCGTCACCAATGTCGGAACGGCCCACATCGAGCACCTGGGCAGCCAGGAGGCCATCGCGCTCGAGAAGGGAGATCTCGTCGCAGCCCTCTCGCGGGACGGGACGGCGGTGCTCAACGCCGACGATCCGCGGGTGGCCGCGATGGCCGAGCGGGCGGCCGGACGCGTGGTGCGCTTCGGGCGTTCGGAAGAGGCGGAGGTCCGCGCCGAACGGATCGCGCGTCTCGCCCCGGACGGATTCTCGCTGGAGATCGTCGCCCTCGAGGGTCGCGTCGCGGTGCGGATCCCCGGGCTCGCCGAGTTCGCCGTGTCGAACGCGCTGGCCGCGGCGGCGGGGGCGCTGGCCGCGGGGGCCCGCCTCGACGACGTCGCCGAGGGTCTCGCGAGCGTGCGGCCCATCGGTGGCCGCATGGAGCGGATCGAGCTGCCGCGCAACGTGATCGTGATCGACGACACCTACAACGCGAACCCCCAGTCGATGGAGGGTGCCTTGCGGGCGCTCGCGCGAGCCAAGGGAGCCGCCCGCGGGTTCGCGGTGCTGGGCGAGATGGGCGAGCTGGGCGACCGTGCCGAGGAGGCCCATCTCGAGGCCGGTCGGCTCGTGGCCGAGCTCGGATTCGACCGCCTCCTCGCCCTCGGGACAGGCGCTTCCGCCTACGCCGAGGGTGCGCGGAGCGGGGGCATGACCCCCGAGCGCATCCTCACGAGCGACGACCCCGAGGTGCTGGTCGAGAGCCTGTACGAAGGAGTGCGGGGCAACGACTGGGTGCTCGTGAAGGGCTCGCGCTCGGCGCGCATGGAACGCATCGTCCACGCGCTGGCCGAGCGATGCGCTCGCAACGGCGAGGCGTCCTGATGCTCTACCACCTGCTGTTCCCGCTCGCGAGCGACTTCGGCGCCCTCAACGTCGTCCGCTACATCACCTTCCGCACAGCGGCGGCCGCACTCACGGCACTCTTCCTCTCGTTCGTCGTCGGACCGGCCCTGATCCGGGCGCTCGCGCGCCTGCGCGTGGGCCAGCCCATCCGCGACGTCGGTCCCGACCACCAGGCGAAGGCCGGGACGCCGACCATGGGTGGCCTCCTGATCCTGCTCGGCCTGCTCGTGGCGGTGCTGCTCTGGTCGGAACTCGACAATCGGTTCGTGTGGGTCGTGGTCGGCATCACGCTCGGGTACGGCCTGCTCGGCTTCATCG
>CAYYUT010000226.1:0-6168 GCA_964474935.1 uncultured Spirochaetales bacterium | reverse complement strand
CGATGACCTTCGCGGACTTCGCCATCACCGAGGTCCGCTTCCGCAAGCACTTCCGCGTGGCGCCCCCGGACACCTGGAACGAGAAGATGGTGCCCCTGGCGGAGTTCATCGACATGGATCCGGACGAGCGCGAAGGTCGGTTCCCGTACGTGTGGACCGTCGATCGCAAGCAGCAGCTATCGCGGCTGCTCGTCGACCAGACCATGGTCGAGTCGACCGAGGAGCGCCGCGGTTTCTGGGTGATGCTGCGCGCCCTCGCCGGGGTCCGGGCCAAGGACGAGATCTCGCGGGAGCAGATCGAGGCGGAGGTGCGTCAGGAGGTCGTCGGTCGCATCGCCTCGGGTCTGCTCCGGCTCGCGGACGGCGCGAATGGCCCGGACGGAGCGATTCCGATGCTCGCCGATCTCGCCACAGCGCCGGGTGGAGCCGCAGCGGCTTCCCCGCAGGCACCGACGCAGACCTCCGCCGGAGCGGTGGCCGGGGACTCCATGGCCCCCTGGATCGATACCGAGGACTGCACCGCCTGCGACGAGTGCGTGAACCTCAACCCCGAGATCTTCGCCTACAACGAGAGCAAGAAGGCCTTCATCAAGGATCCGAACGCCGGGCCCTACCGCGACCTCGTGAAGGCGGCGGAGCGCTGCACCGCACGTGTGATCCATCCGGGGCTTCCGAGCAACCGCACGGACAAGGACATCGACAAGTGGATCGCCCGCGGCGAGAAGTACAACTAGTGCCTCGTTCCAGAGGCTCGGCGTCGGTCTCGACGGTTCGCTCGCACGGCCCCGAGCGCACCGCGGACGTGGCGACGGGCCGCTGCGGAAGCGCGCGACCGAGGCATGGCACTGCGACGCCGCAGGGGTCGGACTGCGGCCCGCGGCCCGAAGACGCCTCCGGATGCAGACGAACCTCTGGGACAGGGCACTAGGCCAGGCATGCGGCTCCTGGGCCTGAAGACGTTCCGCCATGGCGTCCACCCGCCCGAGGCGAAGGACGAGACCAGCGGTCTCGCGATCCGCCAGTTTCCATTCGCACCGCTGCTCGTGGTTCCCCTCGTGCAGCACGCGGGCAAGCCGTCGGTGCCCGAGGTCCGGGAGGGCCAGCGCGTCGTGCGCGGCCAGCGGATCGCGCGACCCGATGGCTTCATGTCGGTCTCGATGCACGCGCCGGTGTCGGGCACCGTTCGCAAGATCGCGCTCGCGCCCGCCATCAACGGCCGAATGGTCCCGGCGGTCTACATCGAGACCCAGCCGGGCTCGACCCAGGAGGTCGCGGAGGGTCGGCCCTGCCTGCTCGAGACGGCCACGCCCGAGGAGATCGTCGCCGCCGTCCAGGAGGCCGGCGTCGTAGGGCTCGGTGGCGCCTCCTTCCCGACCCACGTGAAGCTCGCCATCCCGGAGGGCGAGTCGGTCGATACGCTCATCATCAACGGCGCGGAGTGCGAGCCGTACCTGACGACGGACCACCGCGTGATGCTCGAGCAGCGCGAGGACCTCTTCACCGGGATCGGCTACCTGCTCCAGGTCTGCCGTGCCGAGCGCGCGATCATCGCGGTCGAGGCGAACAAGCTCGACGCGGCCGAGCACCTGCGTGCGGGCCTCCCGGCCGACCTGCCCGTCTCGGTGGAGGTGCTCCGCGTCAAGTACCCCCAGGGCGCCGAGAAGATGCTGATCCGGGCGCTCCTCGGGCGCGAGGTGCCCTCCGGCGGCCTGCCCCTCGCGACGCACGCGCTGTGCATCAACGTCGCCACCACCGCCGAGATCGGACGGCTGCTACCTCACGGGCGCGGCATCCAGGAGCGGGTCGTCACGATCACCGGCCCGGCCGTCCGCCACAAGGGCAACTACCGCATCCCGATCGGGACCCCGCTCCGCTTCGCGCTCGAGCAGGTGGGAGTCGACGAGGACGTCGGGCGCGTCTTCCTCGGCGGGCCCATGATGGGCACCGCGGCGTCGAGCCTGGACATCCCGATCACCAAGGGGACCTCGGGCGTCGTGGCCTACGACCTGTCCGAGGCGGACCGCACGCACCGCCGGGTCTATCCCTGCATCCGGTGCGGCTACTGCGTCGACGCCTGCCCCATGCTCCTCGACCCGTCGAAGCTCGGCCTCCTCGCCCGCAACGACGAGTACCAGCAGATGGCGGACGACTTCCATCTGATGGACTGCTTCGAGTGCGGCTGCTGCACCTTCGTCTGTCCGTCCCACATCCCGCTGGTGCAGGAGTTCCGGGTCGCCAAGGCCGCCGTCCGGAAGCAGAGGGCGACGGGATGACCGGATTCACGAAGACCCTCGAGATCCGCACGTCGCCGCACCTCCTGAGTGGCTACAGCGTCGACGCGATCATGTTCAACGTCGTGCTGGCGCTCCTCCCGGTGACCATCTTCTCGGTCTACGCCTTCGGGGCGGCCGCGCTCCTGACGCTGCTGGTCGGCGTGGCCTCCTGCCTCGCGACGGAGCAACTCGCCTGCCAGCTCGGCGGGCGCGCCACCACGCTCGGCGACTGGTCGGCCGCGATCACCGGGCTCCTGTACGGCCTGACGCTTCCCCCGGGCCTGCCGCTCTGGATGGTCGCGGTCGGCGGCGTGGTGTCCGTGGCACTCGGCAAAGCCCTCTTCGGCGGCCTGGGCTGCAACCCCTTCAACCCGGCGCTGGTCGGGCGGGCCTTCCTCCAGGCGGCCTTCCCGGTGTCGATGACGAGCTGGATGCCGGCCTTCGGAGCGGATCGGTTCTCGTCGCTTCCGGCCTCGACCCTGACTCCCCTCTTCACACAGGCGAGCTACGACGGTGTCACCGCCGCCACACCGCTCGCGCTCTGGAAGTTCGAGGGTCGGATCACGGAGGCCTCCGAGCTGGCCTTCGGCGCGATCTCGGGTTCGACCGGGGAGACCAGCGCGGTGCTGATCCTGCTGGGCGGCGCCTATCTCGTCGCGCGCAACATGATGAACTGGCGGATCCCGGCGGCGATCCTGGCGACCGTCTTCGCGGCCAGCGGCGCCCTCCACCTGCTGGCTCCCGAGGCCTACCCGTCGCCGGTCTTCATGATCTTCGCCGGCGGGTTGATGCTGGGGGCCGTCTTCATGGCCACGGACATGGTCGGCTCGCCGATGACGGGCACGGGCTGCGTCGTCTACGGCGCGCTGATCGGACTGCTCGTCGTCGTGATCCGGGTGTGGGGTGGCATGCCGGAGGGAGTGATGTACGCGATCCTGCTGGGAAACGCGGCGACCCCCCACATCGATCAGCTGATCCGCCCCACGATCTACGGGGCGCGACGTCCGGAGCACGGCACGTGAGCTCTCCGAGCCAGGCGACACGGACTCCCCCGCGCGCATGGCCCATGTATCGCGCGATGGTGGGGGTAGGCCTGCTCTGCGGGCTGCTGATCGTGAGCGTGTTCCTCGGGACGCGTCCCGTGATCCAACGGAACCGCGCCGAGGCACTCGAGCGTGCCATCCTGCGGGTGCTGCCGGGCGCCCGGTCGAGCCGTTCGTTCCGGCTCGCGGAGAACGGGCGCTTCGAGGCCGCGACGGGCGAGCCCGCCGAGGATGGGCTGGTGTACGCCGGCTACGACGAGGCGCAACAGCTCGTGGGCGTCGCCGTCGACGCCCGGGGCATGGGCTACCAGGACGTCATCCACGTGCTCTACGGCTACTCGCTCGCGCGCGACGCGATCATCGGCATTCAGGTGCTCGAGAGCCGCGAAACCCCGGGGCTCGGCGACAAGATCGAGACCGACGCGGTCTTCCTGCGGAACTTCGAAGCGCTCGACGTACGCCTCGACGCCGACGGCTCCGCGCTCGCGCATTCGATCGAGTTCGTGAAGCCGGGCGAGAAGGAGCATCCCTGGCAGGTGGACGGAATCACCGGCGCCACGATTTCCGCCCGGGCCATCGCGAACATCCTGGGCCGAAGCGCGTCGAGTTGGATCCCGACCATTCGGGGCAGCGCCGACGACCTTCGGCTCGCCGACGCCGGCGGGACGGAGTAGACGATGGCTCCGCCCCCCCTCCCGGACGAGACGACCGGTACGGACGAGTTCATCAAGGGGCTCTGGCGGGAGAATCCGGTCTTCGTCCAGGTGCTCGGGATGTGCCCTGCGCTCGCCGTCTCGAACACGGCCGAGAACGCGTTGGCCATGGGGCTGGCCACCCTCTTCGTGCTGACCCTGTCGAACGTCGTGGTCTCGTCCATCCGGCACTTCGTCCCGAAGGAGGTCCGGATCGCGACCTATATCCTGGTGATCGCCACCTTCGTCACCGTGGTCGACTACCTCATCCAGGCCATCAGCCTCGACCTCCACAAGGCCCTCGGCGCCTTCATCTCCCTGATCGTCGCGAACTGCCTGATCCTGGGCCGCGCCGAGGCCTTCGCCTCGCGGAATGGGGTGGCGGCGTCGTTCCTGGACGGCCTGGGCATGGGCGCCGGCTTCACCGTCGCTCTCTTCTCGCTCGGTGCCGTCCGCGAGATCCTGGGCAGCGGGACGCTCTTCGGCGTCCAGCTCTTCCACTCCGACTTCCAGCCCTGGGTGGTGATGATCCTTCCGAGCGGAGGCTTCTTCACGCTGGCCGGCTGGCTCCTTCTCTTCAACTGGCTGCGAGAGCGGGGGCAACGCGCGAGCCTCCTCGCTGCGGAGGAGGCGCGATGATCGAAGAACCGCTCTTCTCGATCTTCGTGAACGCGTGCCTGGTCAACAACTTCGTGTTGGCCTACTTCCTCGGACTGTGCCCCTTCATCGGCGTCTCGGGCCAGCTCGCAACGGCGACGCGGATGGGCGGCGCCGTGGTCTTCGTCATGCTGGTCAGCTCGCTCGCCGCGTTCGGGATCGACCGCCTGCTCGTCGCCGTCGACGCGCCCTACCTGCGACTGATCTCCTTCATCGCGGTGATCGCGTCGACGGTCCAACTCGTCGAGATGTTCATCAAGAAGCTGAGCCCGGCCCTGTTCCGCGCGCTCGGGATCTTCCTTCCGCTGATCACGACCAACTGCGCCATCCTCGGGCTCGCGCTCTTCCAGACGAACAAGGGCTACGGGTTCGTCGAGTGCATCGTGTACGCCCTGGGGGCCGGGACGGGCTTCACGCTCGCGCTCGCATTGATGGCAGGACTGCGCGAGAAGCTCGACCTCGCGACGGTGCCGGACGTGATCCGTGGCACGGCGTTGGCCCTGGTGCTGGCCGGCATCCTGTCCGTTGCGTTCATGGGCTTCGCCGGGCTGGGGGCATGAGGCGATGTTGACGTCTGCCGCCACCGGACTCGTCACGCTCTGTCTCGTCCTGGCGGCCTGGGTGAGCGTCCAGATCGCCTGGCGCCAGGTCTTCCCCGCCGGCGAGGCCGACCCGGACCCGCTGGCGGGACGCCTCACCTGTCACGGAACCTGCAAGCCGCAAACCTGTCCACGCCGCTGCCCCGAGCAGGCCGGCGCGACCGAGGAGGACGACCGATGAGCGAAGCCGTGAAGCATCTCTCGGACTACGACCAGGAGGAGCGCTACCAGGCGGTGGTCGTCTCCAGCGAGCGGATCACGCCGGCGAGCTCCGACGAGGAGGTGAGGGAGCTCGTGATCGACGTCGAGCGCCCGGATTTCGAGTACCGGCTCGGTCAGAGCATCGGTGTGCTCGCACCGGGCTCACCCGAGTTCGGTCAGGAGCACCACTTCCGGCTCTACACCGTGGCCGATCTACCGGAGCACGGCGACGCCGGTCGGCCGCGCATCAAGATCTGCGTGCGACGCTGCGAGTACGTGGACGAGTACAGCGGAGAGAGGTTCCCGGGCATCGCCTCGAACTTCCTGTGCGACCGGCGCCGGGGCGATCGCTTCGAGATCACGGGACCCTTCCCGTTGCCCTTCGAGATCCCCGACGAGCTCGATGCCAACCTGATCCTGATCGGGAGCGGCACCGGCATCGCCCCGTTCCGAGCCTTCGTGAAGCACATCTACCGCGACGTGAAGGATTGGAGCGGTCGGATCTGGCTCTTCTACGGCGCGAAGAGCGGTCTCGAGATGCTGTACATGAACGACGAGCGGGACGACTTCGCGCAGTACTACGACGAAGAGACCTTCGAGGCCTTCCGGGCCCTCTCGCCGCGACCGAGCTGGGGCGACCCCATCGCCAGGGAGACGGCCATCGGCGACCGAGGCGCTGAGCTGTGGGAGATGCTCGGCAGCC
>CAYYUT010000225.1:0-6178 GCA_964474935.1 uncultured Spirochaetales bacterium | reverse complement strand
AGGAGCCGCGCCGGGCCCCGCCCGACCGCTCGCCGTCCCCTCGATCCCTTGCCCCCGGCTGCGTACCGGCCCACCCACGCCGACCGACGGTACCCATCCCGCCGAGGCCGGCCGACGGCGCCGCGGAGGCCAGCCACTCTCTCTGCCGTCCGATCCGTCTGATCCGTCTAGCTCGCCAGGTCGGCCTGGCCCCCCAGCGTGCGACCCAGATGGACCCAGATCGGAGCCCCCGTCGTCGGGTCCGGTCCCCCCGCCAGGGCGGTTCGGCCCACGCCCGTCTCGCCCCGGCCGGACCAGGCAGCGGCAAAGCCTGGGTCGCGGGCGAGGGCCAGCTCGGCGGCCGTCTCATCCTCGAAGATACCGAAGACCGTCGGCCCGCTCCCCGAGAGCGCCACCGCTTCGGCCCCGACCTCGTGCAACCGTGTCCGGAGCTCGCGGATCGAAGGGAAGAGCTCGATGGCAGCGGCTTCGAGATCGTTTGGAAGCAATGACTCCCAACGGCGGCCGGCTGCGGCGCGGGCGGCTTCCTCGGCCGTCCTCACCCGTCGGTCTCCGGTGGCAGCCGCGTCCGACGCCATCGCGTCCGAAGACGCGGCGAGCGTAGGAGCTGGCCCGGGGTGCGTCAACGCGGCCTGTCCCGCGTCGAAGGCGCGAAAGACCGCCGCCGTGGAGAGCGGCTCTCCAGGATTCACGAGGACCACGACCAGCGACGGAACCGCTGCCACCGGGGCCAGGCGCTCGCCGATTCCGGACACCCAGGTCGGGCGCGGGTCGAGGAAGAACGGGACGTCGGCCCCGAGGCCCAGGGCGAGTTGCCCCAGCGCCGCCGCGTCGAGCCGGCCCGGGAAGGCGCCGGCGAGGAGCCGGAGCACACAGGCGGCGTCGCTCGAGCCGCCACCGAGTCCGGCCGACACCGGAATCCGCTTGCGCAGCCGGATCTCGATCGACAGGACGAGACCAGCCGCCTCGGCGAATCCTGCGGCGGCCCGGTAGGCCAGGTTCGACCCGTCTGCTGGGAGGTCACCTCCCCCGTCGACCGACAGGGCAACGGAGGGGTGAGCGGCCGGCTCGGCGCGGACGGCGACCTCGTCGTGGACGGACACGGGCACGAAGAGGCTCTCGAGCTCGTGATAGCCGTCCGGGCGCCGGCCCACGATCCGCAGTCCGAGGTTGAGCTTGGCGGGCGCCGCCCCCGCCAGCCACGTCGCCCGCCGTTGCACCGGACGCTCCCCGGGGCCCTAGGCCTGCGTGCGGGCTTCGACGAAGCGCATGCGCAGCTCGTAGAGCAGGCTCTCGAGGAGCTGAGCCTCCTGGTCATCGAGATTCCCGCGGGTCTTCTCCTGGAGCATCTCAAGCGTGTCGATCGTCTGACTCGCCATCGCGAGATTCGGCTCGGCCCGTTGGCCGGTCTGGGGGTCTTCCACGAGTCCCAGGTGATAGAGCGCCGACGTCGAGAGCGAGAGGGCAAAGGTCGCGAAATCGATCCGGGGGAGTCGGTTGCCCGATCCCGCTTCGCCCGCGCGATCGCTCATGGTTCCTCCCGGAGGGCCAGCATGCGGTAGGCCAGCGCGAAGCGCTGGCCGAGAGTGACGAGCGATCCGATCGCGAGAATCCAGAGCGCGGGAACCATCCAGCCCGTGAGGGCCCCGAGCGCGAGACACACGAAGCGCTCGCCGCGTTCGAATACCCCCACCTCGAAACGCTCGACGAATCGCTCTGCGCGCGCCTTGGTATAGGACACCATGACGCTCGAGATGAGGGCCAGCCCGGCCAGGGCGACCAGATCGGGGCGGTCGAGGGCGGCATAGGCCACCCCGATGCCCACGAGCACCGCCATGTCCACGAGCCGATCCAGGGTGGAGTCGAGGAATGCGCCAAAATCCGAGGCGCGTCCCTGATGGCGTGCCACCACCCCGTCGACCAGATCGAAGAACCCGCCGAGGAGGATCAGGCATCCCCCAAGGGCGAAGGCGCCGCGCGCGAAGGTGAAGGCGGCGAGCAGGCTGATGCCCGTTCCCAGGAGCGTCAGCGCGTTCGGATCGATTGCGCGCCGAAACAGGAAGGGGAAGAG
This sequence comes from uncultured Spirochaetales bacterium, assembly GCA_964474935.1. GTDB lineage: Bacteria > Myxococcota_A > UBA9160 > UBA9160 > JAFDDA01 > CAYYUT01. Next base: position 4,107 of record CAYYUT010000225.1, on the reverse strand, counting down.
CCGTTGGATCAGGCCATCGAGATCCTTGCCGAGCGAGGCCTTGATCACGCGGAAGGCGGGCTCAGGGCTCCGCGGACGCGGCCGCCTCGGGGGTCGGCGCCTCGTCGCCGGCTGCGTCGCCGGCCTGCTCGCCCTTGGCGGAGACGTCCGGCAGCGCCGCGAGCTCTTTCTCGAGCTCGTCGGCCCCGATCCAGCCGGGCCGATTGGCCAGGCGGCGGTCGAGCCTCAAGTTGCGTACGTGCTGGTCGATCACGTGAGAGCCCCTCCAGAAAATCGCCGCGAGGCTAGCAGACCCGAGCCGGGACGAGTATTTCGGTAGCGATCTCGCTTGCCTTTGGAGATCCTCAGGTCTAGCCTTGGCGCCCGAGGTCGAGCTCCCAAGCGATCCGGCCGTGGGGCACTCGTCGGGCACGGCACGAGGCCGCTTCACTCGACGCGCTCGACGCGGAGCGGCATGCAGCTCGACCACCGGGGCGGCGGCCGCACCGGCGGCCTGAGCGGTGACCGGGTCGAGTGGCGACCGGCCAGAGTGACGACCGGCCGGAGCGGCAACCGGGTGGAGCGTCGGCTCGAGGGCCGGACCGGGAATCGGGGCGAGACCAGCAATCGACCGCAGGGTCGAGCGAAGCGGACGGATCCTTGGAGGTGTCTTCGAATGAGATTGGCTGAAGAGTTCGCTCACGAGTTGGCTCACGGACTCGGCTCCCTGCGACACACGGCACGGATCGCCCAGCTCATGGTGGCCGTGCTCCTGCTCGGGCTCGGAACGGCCTGCGCCAAGAAGGCTCCGGAGCTCACCGCCTTCGAAGAGATCCCGTCGGCCGAGACCCTCTACCGCCAGGGGCTCGAAGAGCTCGACAAGGAGAAGATGCTCGGGATCCTCCCGACCGCCGACTTCCAGAAGGCGATCGATACATTCCAGTCGATCGTCGACAACTACCCGTACAGCGACTACGCGGTGCTCGCCGAGCTGAAGATCGCCGACGCCTACTACCAGCAGGAGAAGTGGGAGGAAGCGCTCTCCTACTACCGCGACTTCGCCGAGCTGCATCCCTCGCACGAGCGTGTTCCCTACTCGGTCTACCGCTCGGCGCTCTGTCGATTCAATCAGAGCCGCAGCGCGAACCGCGACCAGACCGCGACGCGCCAGGCGCTCGGGCATCTCGACCAGCTCCTGTCGCGCTATCCGTACTCGGCCGAGGCTCAGGAGGCCGAGAAGCTCTGGCGCGATCTGCGGCTCCGGCTGGCCGACCACGTGATGCGGATCGGCGACTACTACCTCGACGAGGACGAGTACCAGTCGGCCGCCGACCGGTATCGGAGCGTCCTGAACGACTATCCCGGGCTCGGACTCGACGGGCAGGCTCTGTACAAGCTCGGAGTCTGTTATTCGAGGATGCGCCGCGAGGACGAGGCCACCCGGATCTTCGAGGTGATCCTCAACAACTACGAGGGCACCGAGTACGCGCGCGCCGCGCGCGATCTCGTGCCGGCCGCGAACTAGGCCCGCCCGACGCCCGCCATCGATCGACGCGTGGGCCCTTCCCCGGCGGACCACCGCCGCACGAAGCTCTCGCCGAGCGAGCAGGAGACGCTGCGTCGTGGGCGCGCCGAGCTCGAACGGGGCGACACCAAGTCGGCCCTCGGCCATCTGGCGGCCCTCTCGGAGCGTCGCCCGCGATTCGCTGACCTCCACTACTGGATCGCGCTCGCCCACGAGCGCGAGGGTGAGCTGGATGCCGCCGCGACGCGGCTCGAGCAGGCGCTCCGGCTCAACCCCGGATACGCCGAGGCCCGCCTGGCGCTCACCTGCATCTACGAGCAGCGCGGGGAGTGGTCGAGGGCGCGTTCGCTCCTGGAGGCCGCCCCGTCCCCGACGCGCCACGGACCGAACCCCTCGATCGATCCGACCACCCAGGCCAAGCTCGCGAATCTCCAGGCCGCGCTCGGCGAGGCCTACCTCGAGGTGGGCGAGCTGCGCGAGGCCATCGACGCCTTTCGGAGGGCGCTCGACCGATGCCCCGACTTCCACGACGTCCGGGTGCGCCTCGCGACGACCCTGCGGGACGCGGGCCTCGGCCAGCAGGCCCTGCGGGAGCTGGTACGCGTCCTCGAGGCCCAGCCAAGCCAGGTGGAGGCGGCGATTCAGCTCGGTCTCACGCTCTATACCCTCGGCCGCACCCCGGACGCGGTGCGGGTCTGGCAGGACCTGCTCTCGCGCTATCCAGGCGAGGCCCAGGCAGTCATGTATCTCCGCATGCTCGACCCCGAATCGGGGCCCGGCGCCGACGCGGCCCCGACGCACTCGGCTGCCACCGGATTCCCCGCGGGGAAAACGATCCACTTGCCTCCGGTCGCCAGATCTGAGAAGGATTAGGCACGGCGCCGCCCGGAACAGCCGAAACCGATCCTGATCCACGGGTAGCTGTGGCTGGTCTCCGAGCAGCGCTGGAGGGCCACGGCATGCACACCATTCTCCGCCTTCTCCGTAGTCAACACATCGAGACCGCCTCCCCGAGCGAGACGGCGCTCGAAGGAGCGCGTCGAATGACGCGCGCCAACATCGGGGCCATCGCCGTGATCGACGGTCATCGGCTCGTCGGGATGTTCTCGGAGCGCGACCTCATGACGCGTGTGATCGTCGCGGGGCGCGACCCTGCCGAGACGCCGATCGGCGAGGTCATGACGCGGAAGCTCGTGACCGCCAACGTCAGCGACACGCGCGGGTCGATCCTCGCAAAGATGGAAGGCGCCGGGTGCCGCCATCTACCGGTGGTCGAGGAGGGTCGCCTGACGGCGATGCTCTCGATGCGCGACCTGCTCCACGACGAGATCGAGGAGCAGCACGACGAGATCCAGAGCCTGCGCGCCTACCTGCATCAGACCTCGGTGGTCTGACGCGCCCTACCCCCGCGTCGACGCGCCTCGGCCAGGAGCCCGCGTGCAGCGTGGTGGCCGCACGCGCCCATGACGCCTCCGCCCGGGTGTGTGCCGGCGCCGCAGAGGTAGAGCCCCTCGATCGGGGTGGCGTAGCCGCTCATCCCGGGGAACGGGCGCATGAAGAGCAGACGGTCGAGCGTCATCGCACCGTGGAAGATGTTCCCGCCGGTGAGCGCGAAGATGTCTTCGAGATCCGGGGGCGCCAGCACCTCGCGGTGGAGCACGGACGCCGAGAAGCCGGGGGCCATCTCGTCGATGCAGGCCAGCACCCGATCGGCGAAGCGGTCGCGTTCCGCCTTCCAGCTCGACCCCGTAGGCTCGAATGGCACGTGCTGGACGAAGAGTGACGCGACGTGGTGGCCCTCGGGCGCGAGGGTCGCGTCGAGCGTCGATGGAAGCGTCATCTCGATCATCGGGCGATCGGGGACACGGCCCGCGGCGGCTGCGTCGAAGGAGCGCTCGAGCCCGTCGAGGTCGACCGCCCCGAGATGCACGGTGCCATGGAGCGGGCGGGCCCCCTCCTCCGTGCGGCCCGGAAAGCGGGGCAACCGATCGAGCGCCAGGTTGATCTTGGCCGAGGGGCTCCGGAAGTCCATCGCCTCGAGCTGCGACACCACCTCGGCCGGGAGCGCGTCGGAGCCGACCAGCCCGAGGAGCGTCCGGCAGGGATCGGCATTCGAGAGCACCCACGGCGCCGCCAGGAAATCGCCATCCTCGAGCACCACGCCCCGGACGCGTCCGGCGTGGACGGCGACATGGGCCACCGGGGCTTCGAGGCGGATCTCGGCCCCGGCCTCGCGGGCGGCGGAGGCCAGGGCGTCCGCCAGACGCCCCATTCCGCCTTCGACGTAGGCCCAGACGCCCCGATGCCCGAAGGTCTCGCCCATCACGTGGTGGAAGAGCACGTAACCGGTGCCCGGCGTCGACGGCGCGGCCCAGGCACCGATGATCGCGTCGGTGGCGAGCGTCCCGCGCAGAGGCTCGCTCTCGAACCACCGCTCGAGGGCGGTGCGCGCGGGCCCGAGCAGCAGCGCGAGCGCCTCCGGCAGATCGCGTCGCAGCCGCCAGGCCGCCCGCCCCGCCCGTACCAGCGCGCGCGCCACGGCGAGGCCCGGGCGCGCAGGGGCGGGGGGCGGCCCGTCGCGCTGGGCCTCGCGCGCGCGCGGC
>CAYYUT010000224.1:0-6203 GCA_964474935.1 uncultured Spirochaetales bacterium | reverse complement strand
GCCTCGTGGCCGAGAAGGTCGAGGATCTCGAGACCTTCGAGGCCTGCCGCAAGCTCGGCTTCCACCTCTACCAGGGGTACTACTTCGCACGGCCTTCGATCGTGTCGGGCAAGGTGGTCGACCCGGCGCGCGTCGCCGTCCTGAAGCTCCTGCAGCAGCTCGGGAGCGACGTCGACATCGAGGAGATCGCCGACACGTTCAAGCACAACGCCGATCTCGGCCTGAACCTGCTGCGGCTGGTGAACTCGGCCGCGATGGCGCGCCGCCACAAGATCGCGACGGTCCGCGATGCCGTCGCGTTCCTCGGGCGGCGTCAGCTTCGTCGTTGGCTCACTCTGCTGCTGTTCGCCGGATCCGACGCCACGGGAGGCTCGAACCCGCTGCTCCAGACGGCCGCCGTGCGCGGGCGACTCATGGAGCTGCGGGTGCACGGGGCCGACGGCCCCGAGCCCGACACCGAGCAGCGCGATCGTGCCTTCCTGGTCGGTATGCTCTCGCTCCTCGACTCGCTCCTCAATCTCCCGAAGGACGCGTTGGTGGGCGAGCTCCATCTCGACGACGAGATCCGCGACGCCCTGATGGAGGGCAAGGGCGATCTCGGAGACCTGCTCGGAATCGTCGAGAAGCTCGAAGTGATGGACGTGGCAGAGCTCCCGGGAATGCTGCGGGCGCGCGGCCTCGACATCGACGAGCTGCGCCAGGCCCAGTTCGAGGCCTTCTCCTGGGTCCACGACATCTCCGAGGTGTCCACCTAGCCGCTCGAGGCCGCGGGCTACACTCGGGCGGTGAGTGGTCTGCGCCTGTTCTACGGGACCGTCATCCGGTCGCGCTGTCCCTGCTGCGGCCGAGGGCCCGTCTTCGACGGCTTCCGGGTACGCGAGCGCTGCTCGGACTGCGATCTCTGCTTCGATCAGTGGCGCGGAGAATGGATCACCCCGACCTATCTGGCGGGCACCGTCGGAATGCTCGTCGCCTTCGGGCTGGTGGCGTGGATGATCTGGACCGGTCGCGGCATGGACGGCCCCGTCCCGCCCGAGCTGGTCATCGCCGGCGTCTCGAGTCTGGCGGCACTCGCGACCCTGCGCCCCGCCAAGGCCGCCTGGCTCGCCTTCCTGTATCGGGTCGGGGCGGTCGAGGTCTCGGCACGCACCCGCGCCCGCCTGCGGTGGCGGCGCTAGCCCGCCTCTTCGCTGGCCGCGGCCAGCTCGCGAAACGACTCATCGAGCACGACCACGAAATCGTCGATGTCGGGAACCAGGTCCCAGTCGACGTTCAGGCCCCAGTAGAGCCCCCCGGCGTAGCTGAAGAGCGCGATTCCCAACCCCTGATCGGCGAAGAGCGGAACCAGCGGATAGATCTCGAGCATCCGCGCACCCAGCAGATAGAGCGGCAGCTGTGGGCCGGGGACGTTGGTGATCACGACGTTGTAGCTCCGGAAGCGGGCGAGCCAGTCGGCGGCACGCCCGAGCAGGGCGGGGTGGGTCCACTCGGACAGGAGACTCAGGGCCTCGACCACGCGCACCTGCTGGGTCTCCTTCAGGCCCTGGGTCGTCTCGTGGATCCGGGCCAGGCGGTGCCCGGGGTTCGCGTCTCCGATCGGGAGCGGGGCGATCATGCCCGAGACCCGGTTGCCGAGCTGGCCCCGTTCGCTCGGTGCGCGGGTGCTCACCGGACAGAAAGCCCGGAAGTCGAGCTCCCTCTGCTCGGCGGGCCCGATGCCCCGGCGCTCGAGGAAACGACCGATCGCGCCGGCCGTCACTGCGAGCACCACGTCGTTCAGGGTGCCCCCGAGACGCGTCTTGATGCGCTTCGCCTCGTCGAGATCGACCCCGAGCCAGGCGAAGCGCCGGTGCGGTCCGATCTCGCGATTGAAGGGCGTCTCGGACGCCGGACGGGCGCCGGCCGCCGCGGTCTCGCGCAGGGCCGAGAGGGTTTCGCCCACGTCGCGGGCGACCCGGCGGGGGTCGCGGACCGCTCCGATCACGTTCGCGGCGAGGTCGAACGGGGCGCGCGCACGTCGCAGGAGCGCGTCGCGAAGCAGGGTGCCCGGGCCCGGCGCGACGTCGGGCACCCAGCGCGGGGGCGCGTCGAACTCCTTCTCCGGGGTGGCGGAGAGCAGGGCGGCCAGCAGGTCGCCTCCGCTCACGCCGTCGATCATGCAGTGGTGGACCTTGGTGATCATGGCGACCCGATCGTCCTCGAGGCCTTCCACGAACCAGATCTCCCAGAGCGGCTTGCCCCGGTCGAGCTGATGCGCCATGAGCCGGGCGCAGAGGCTGCGAAGCTGCTCGTCGTCTCCCGGGCGGGGAAGCGAAGTGTGGCGGACGTGGTACTCGATATTGAAGCGGTCGTCGTCGACCCAGACGGGGTGGTTCTCGATCGGGATCCATTCCACACGCTGCCGGTAGCGGGGGATCAGATGCAGGCGAGCGGCCAGATAGGCGCGCACCCTCTCGATGTCGAGCCCTCCCGACGGCAAACGCAGGGAGCTGGCCTCGAAGATGCAGGCCGCCGCCACGTGCATGTGGTAGCTCGACCCTTCGATGTCGAGGAAGCTTCGGTCGAGGGCGCTGAGCCGCTCGTAGCGGGGCATGGCAGGAACTCCCTCTCTTCCTTTACCACCCTGGGCCATTCGAGGTAAAGGAGCCGAGAGGGATTCGAGCCCGCCACCGCGCGGGAGAAGCCGCAGGAGGAGCTGTCGTGGAGCAGATCGTCGAGACCAGCGCGGGTCGGGTGCGTGGACGCGAGGACGGAGGGGTCCTCGTCTTCCGCGGGGTGCCGTTCGGGGCGCCGCCGACGGGCGCCCGGCGGCTCGCCAGGCCCCGCCCCGCTGATCCGTGGGGCGGCGTGCGCGACGCCTTCGAGTTCGGACCCGCCGCCCCGCAGCACACCGGGATCCTCGCGACGCTCACCGGCCGCCTGCCCGAGGGCTCCGAGGACTGCCTCAACCTGAACGTGTACACGTCCGGCGTGACGCCCCGACCGGATGGGAGTCGCCGCCCCGTGATGGTCTGGATCCACGGGGGTGGCTTCACGATCGGCTCGGGCTCCCAGACGATCTACGACGGCTCCTCGCTCGCCCGTCGTGGCGACGTCGTGGTGGTGACGATCAACTACCGGCTCGGCGCCCTCGGATTCCTGGCCCTCCCGGCCCTGGCCGAGACGGGCGAGGGGCTGGGCAATCAGGGGCTTCGCGACCAGCTCCTCGCCCTCGAGTGGGTCCGCGAGAACGCCGAGGCCTTCGGCGGCGACCCCCGCCGGATCACCGTCTTCGGCGAGAGCGCCGGTGCGATGAGCGTCGGGACCCTGCTCGGGACGCCCCGGGCGGCGGGCCTGTTCCAGCGCGCCATCCCCCAGAGCGGCGCCGCCCACAACGCCTCGCCGGTGGATCGCGCGGTCGAGACGGCCGAGCGTCTGATGAAGGCGCTGGGCCTCGGCCCGGACGATCTGGATGGCCTGCGGACGAAGTCTCCGGCCGAGTTCCTCGACGCCCAGCTCCAGGTGGTGCGCGATCGATCCGCCTGGCAGAAGGGGCTGCCCTTCCAGCCGACCGTCGACGGCGATCTCCTCCCCCGGCCTCCCCTCGAGGCCATCGCCGACGGGCTCGCTCGGGACGTCTCGCTGCTCACCGGAACCAACCTCGATGAGTGGAAGCTGTTCGGGCTCTCCGACCCGCGCGCGAGGGATCTCGACCGGGCCGGTCTGCTGCGGCGTTGTGGGCGCAATCTCGCGCACCACGACGACGCCGAGTCGCTCGCGACCGAGCTCGTCGAGACCTACGAGAAGGCCCGGACGCCCCATCGTGACACGCTCCCCCGCGAGCTCTGGTTCGCGATCGAGACCGACCGCATCTTCCGCATCCCCGCCGTCCGGCTCGCCGAGGCCCAGCTCGCCGCGGGCGCGCCCGTGTACAAGTACCTCTTCACCTGGCCCTCCCCCCTGCTCGACGGGGCGCTCGGCGCGTGTCACGCGCTCGAGATTCCCTTCGTTTTCGGCATGGTCGAGCACTCCGCGCTGGGAGGCTTCGTGGGTCAGGGCGAGGCCGCGGTGACGCTGCAGTCGAAGATGCAGGACGCCTGGCTCGCATTCGCACAGAGCGGCGATCCGGAAACCGGGACGCTCGGCCGTTGGCCACGCTACGACGCCTCCCAGCGTGAGAGCATGCTGCTCGGCGCCGAGCACGGGACCGAGCCGGACGTGCAGGGGATCGAACGTCGATTCTGGGAGGGCCGCCTCTAGCCGCGGTATGATCGGGACATGCTCTGGACCATCGCCTTCATCGCCCTCGGCATCTGGGCCGTCCGACGGGCCTTCTTCGGCTATCCCGATCCCTCGACGTCCACCGAGCTGCTCTCGCCGCGCGAGATGCGGTTCCTGGCGCGGGCCGGCGACACCCTGTTCCCGGCTGGCGGTGAGCCGAGCCCGTCAGGGAGCGAGGCGGAGGTCCCCGCGTTCGTCGACCGCTACGTCGCCGCCATGCCACGTCATCTGCGCATCCTGATGCGTCTGCTCTTCTTCCTGGTCGAGCAGGCCACGCTGGTGTTTCCGGCGCCCGGGCGCGGCGGTTTCCGTCGCTTCTCGGCGCTCCGGCCGAAGCAGCGCGAGGCCGTGCTCGAGGCCTGGCGGACCAGCGCGCTCTTCCCGCGCCGGCTCGTGTTCACGAGTCTCCGCGCGATCCTGTGCATGGGCTACTTCGCGAGCCCGGTCGTGCTGCGCGAGCTCCGGCTCGCTCCCTACGCGATCGACACGCCGGTCTGTCCGGCCGACCTGCTCTATCCCCCGATCGGACGACCCCGCGCGGAGGTGCGCTACGCCGAGAGCGACCTCACGCCCCCGAGCGAGGGCGAGCCGCTGGATCTCGACGGGCCGCTCCATCCGGGGTACGTCGGGTCGGCGCGATGAGCCCGCTCGCCGACGTCGAGGGCGAGGTCCGGGTCTTCGCCGACCACGTCCGGGACTTCCGGATCGAGTGCGACGTGGTGGTCGTCGGCTCGGGCCCGGGCGGGGCCGTCGTGGCGAAGGAGCTCGCCTGCGCGGGCAAGCGAGTCGTGCTCGTGGAAGAGGGCCCGCCCTTCACCCCCGAGGACTTCGAGATCGAGGGCGCGACCTCGATGACCCGCACCATGCGTGCGGGCGGCCTGCGCGCCACCCGCGGCTACGTGATGCCCACCATGCAGGCGAACTGCCTGGGCGGCGGCTCGCTCGTGAATTCGGCGATCTGTCCGCGCGCACCCGAGTTCGTGCTCGATCGCTGGTGCGACGAGTTCGAGCTCGAGCACACCCGGCGCAAGGATCTCGATCCCCACTACGAGGCGGTCGCCAAGTTCCTCGGGATCGCCCCCACCCCCGAGGACGTGCTCGGGCGTCGCAACACCCTCTTCCGCGAAGGCTGCGACGCGCTCGGCTTCTCGAGCGAGCCGATTCCCCGCAACGTGCGGGGCTGTCGCGGAAGCGGCGAGTGCTTCACGGGTTGCCGCAGTCGCGCCAAGCAGTCGATGGACATCTCGTACGTGCCCGAGGCGATCCGGGCCGGCGCGATCGTCCTGACGTCGTGCCAGGTGCAGCAGGTGCTCGTCGACGGGGCGCGGGCGGTCGGGGTCCACGGTCAGGTGGTCGAGCCCTTCACGGGCCGGCGCAGTCATCCGTTCCGGGTCGATGCCCGGGTGGTGGTGCTTGCCGCCGGCTGCATGGCGACGCCCGTGATCCTGCAGAAGAGCAACGATCTCGCGAACCGCTCGGGTCAGGTCGGCGAGAACCTCCAATTCCATCCCGGTGTGGCGATCACCGGAGTCTTCCCCGAGCCCACGCATCCCCAGTTCGGAGCCACCCAGGGCTACCAGTCGCTGCACTTCCTGGAAGAGGGCTTCAAGCTCGAGACGCTCTGGGCCCCGCCCGGAGTCCTCGCCGTCCGGATCCCCGGGGTGGGCGCCGACCTGAAGCGACGGCTCGCGGAGATCCCCTACTCGGCCACGTGGGACGCCATCGCGAGCTGCAATCGCTCGTTCGGGACCGTTCGTGCGCGCTCGGGAAGCCTGGATCCAGCGCTCACCTTCGAGCTGCACCGCGAGGATTCGAGGATCCTCCACCGCTCGCTCTGGGTGCTGGCCCAGATCTTCTTCGCCGCCTGCGCCCGCAAGATCATGCCCGGGGTGCACGGACTGCCCGAAGAGATGCACTCGCTCGTAGAGGCGCAGGTGCTCCGC
>CAYYUT010000223.1:0-6213 GCA_964474935.1 uncultured Spirochaetales bacterium | reverse complement strand
CCTTCCCCGCGGTTAGCGGGCGCGGCGGCCGGGGCCGCGGGGAGCGCCGCCACCAGCTCCTCGAGAGCGTCCCAGGCCCCGCGTCCATGCTCGGCCGAGATCGGCCGGGTGCGCTCGAAGCCGAGCTGGAAGAACTCGGAGGCCCGGGCCTCGTGCTGGGGAAGATCGACCTTGTTCACGAGCAGCGTCAGGGGTCGACTGGTCCGACGGAGGGTCCGGGCGAGCGCCTCGTCCTCGGGAAGCAGACCCGCGCGGCCGTCCACGACGAACAGGATCGCGTCGGCCTCGGCGACGGCCGCCCGCGCCTGCTCCTGGACGGCCTGCTCCAGTCCCGCCTCCGCATCCGCGTCGAGGCCGGCGGTGTCCACCACCAGCACCGAACGTCCCTCGACCTCGACCTCCTCGGCGATCCGGTCGCGGGTGACTCCGGGGACGTTCTCGACCTGCGCCCGCCGCGAGCCGGCGTAGCGATTGAACAGGGTCGACTTGCCCACGTTCGGGCGGCCGACGATGGCAACGATCGGAAGAGGGGCGCGGCCGCTCACGGGAGCCGGACCATAGCCGAGAGCTGCGCCGCGCTTGACATTCTGGTGACGCCCCCCGTATACCGGGGCGGTGCCGCCAGACCCGCGGGGAATGGTTCCCTCGCCATCCTGGCCCTTGCTCGGGGAGTCGCGTCCATGGTCGCTCGTCGCCTGCCTCATCTCCGGACCCTGCGGGCGCGCGGGCGCTCGACCCGCCGCCTGGGGCCCGTCCTGGCGCTGGCCGCCGCGCTCCTGTTGACGGGAGCGCCCGCACCGGCCCAGGCTGGCACCGACACGATCAAGCGCTCGGTCGGGAACGTCCTGTTCGGACCGGTCGATCTGCTGCTCTCGCCCGCCGTCGCGGGCAAGACCGTCTACCGGAACATCCGCACCATCGAAGACACGACCGCCGTCCGGGTCGTCTACGCCCTGCCCGGCTGGGGCTTCCTCACGGTGGTCCAGGCCGGCGCCGGCATGCTCCGGCTGATGGTCGGGCTGATGGAGTTCGTGCCGGGCCTCGGACTGATTCCCTTCGACGCCGAGCTCGAACCCCTCTTCGACCCGGTCGAGAAGAGCGAGGCCCTGGTCGACTACGACACCCCGGTGCTCCGTTTCAAGTTCGGGATCGACTACTCGGGCTCGGCCGTCTACTGAGCCACGCCTCGGTGACACGTGGGGCGCCGGCCCGCCCCCGCCTCCACCTCCGGGGTCTCGCCCGGAGTCGTCCCCGGTGCGCCAGGAGAGAGGCGAGCGACCCAGCGAGCGGGACGCAGACCTCCTGGATCGGGACGCTAGCCGCCCGTCGACGGAGGCCGGTCGGCCCCGGCAAGGAACCCCGCCACCCCGTGCTGGATGCGGTCCCGATCGCGTGGATCGCGCCAGCGCACGTCGGGCACCGCTCGGAGCCAGGTGCGCTGGCGGCGGGCGAAGCGTCGGGTGTCCCGACACATGGCCTCGAGGGCGTTCGCGAGGGTGTCGCTTCCCTCCACCACCGGCTGCATGTGCCGATAGCCGATCGCCTGCATGCAGCGCAGCTCGGGCCCGAATCCCATCCGTCGCAGGCGCCGCACCTCCTGGAGCAGGCCCGACCCGACCATGGCCCGACAGCGATCATCGATACGCGCGTCGAGCGCCTCGACGCCGGGATCGAGCGCCAGGTGGAGTACCTGGAAGCGGGGCTCGTGCTGCTGCGCCGCGCGGAGGCCGCTCGCTCCGCCGGTGGCGCGCTCGCAGAGCTCGAGGGCGCGCACGATCCGGCGTGAATCGTTGGGATGGATGCGGGCCGCCGTCTCGGCATCGCGTGCGGTCAGCTGCCGGTGCAGATAGCCAGGGTCCCCCGCCTGGCGGGCAGCCCGGTCCTCGGCCTCGAAGCGTTCGCGGAGCTCGGGATCGGCGCCTCCCCCGGGCAGGAGTCCCTCGAGAAAGGCCCGGATGTAGAGACCCGTCCCTCCCACCAGGAACACGACGCGACCGCGCGCGTGGATCGCGTCTGCCGCCGCATGGGCCTGCTCGGCGTAGAGGCCGGCGCTGTAGGGCTCATCGGGCCGCACCACATCGATCAGATGGTGCGGCACCCGGGCTCGCTCCTCGAGGCTCGGCTTGGCGGTGCCCACGTCCAGGAATCGGTAGACCTGCATCGAGTCGGCGTTGACGATCTCGCCGTCGAACTTCTCGGCCAGATCGATCGCGATCGCGGTCTTGCCCGATGCCGTCGGGCCGGTCACCACCACCACGGGCGGCGGGCTCGCACCCGTCGTCGCCGAGCGCGCGCCGGTCTCTCGCGTGTTCTCGCTGGGGGACACGCGGCCGAGACTAGCCCGCCTGCCCGCTCCGGCCTTCTCGCATCGACCGCACGCGGCGGATCCTCCGCGAGCCCGGAGATCGGGGCCGGCTGACGGGCGGGTCGCCTCGTCGCTGCGCTACCGGCGCGAGAAGCGGCGTTCGAGCTCGCCTCGGTCGAGCCGGATGGCCACCGGTCTCCCGTGCGGACAGGTCTGGGCCCAGGGAATCCGATCGAGCTCGGCCAGCAGGCCCGTCTGCTCGGGCGGCGGGAGACGCTGACCGGCTCGCCGCGATGCGTGACAGGCGAGCTGGGCGAACAGCCGGTCGACGTCCGAGAACAGCCGCGACGCGCCCGCATCGGCGCCGGGCTCCGCCGCATCGAGACGGCCCGCCGCCTCGAGCTCGTCCGCGAGCTCGCGCACCACGCGGACCGGGTCGCGCCCGGCGAGCAGCGCCGGGATCGCCCGCACGATCACCGCGTCGGCACCGAACGGCTCGATCTCGAAACCCAGCCGCTCGAGCGTCGCGGGCGCTTCGGCGAGGGCCGCATGGGCGGAAGGCGCCAGCTCGAAGCTGGCCGGGATCAGCAATGGCTGTCGCGCCACGCCGTGCGCGAGCCACTCGGCCCGAAGACTCTCGTAGAGCACCCGTTCGTGGGCAGCGTGCTGGTCGACGAGCAGGAGGCCCTCCTCCGTCTCGAGCACCAGATAGGTGCCGAGCACCTGGCCGAGACAGCGGGCCTCGGAGAAGGCGATCGGCCGGTCGGTCGGCGGCCGCGTGTCCGGGTCGGCTCGGTGCGCGGCGGCCGGCGGAGCCAGCGCACCGGCTCCCGTCGGGCGGGCGAGGGCCCAGTCGCTGGCGTCGGCGACGGTTCCGTCGCGTTCCCCGGCCGGGCGGGGCCAGCTCGTGTCTCGGGGCGTGGCCGGAGCGTGGCGGGCGTCGGGCCGCGAGGGAGTGAGGCCGAGCCAGGCCCGGTCCGCGATCGCGCTGCGCAGCGCCAGCCGAATCGCCCGATGCACCTCGCGTGGCTCGGCGAAGCGGACTTCGAGCTTGGCCGGGTGGACGTTCACGTCCACCGCGCCGGCGTCCACCTCCGCGAACAGGACCAGCGTGGGGAAGCGTCCGCGCGGCAGCACGTCGCGATACATCTCGAGGGCGGCATGGCGCATCAGTCGATCGCGCACCGGGCGGTCGTTCACGAACAGATGCAACCCCGATCCCGTGGCGCGGTGGTACCCCGGGCGCGACGCGAAGCCGCGGATCCGGATGGCGCCGGGGGTCGGCTCGACGGCGACGAGGGCGGCCGCCTCTTCGTCCGACAGCACCGTGGCAATGCGCTCGAGCGGATCGGACACGGCCGGCCACGCGATCGGCGTTCGGGCGTCGCGCTGGAGCTCGAAGTGGACCGGGGGATGCGCGAGCGCGATGCGCGAGAGCCAGTCCGATACGTGGCCCCACTCGGTGCCGGGCGTCTTCAGGAACTTCCGGCGGGCCGGAATCGACTGGAACAGGTCGGCCACCTCGATACGCGTGCCCTCCGGCCCTCCGGCGGTGCGCTGCCCTTCGGCGCGGCCGTGATCGACCACCAGCTCGGTTCCCTCGGACATCCCGCGCGCGCGGGTCCGGAGCCGGAGTCGCGAAACCGACGCGATCGCGGGGAGCGCCTCGCCTCGGAATCCGAAGGTGGCGATACGGGAAAGGTCGTCGAGACGACCCAGCTTGCTGGTCGCGTGGCGCTCGAGCGACAGCCGGGCCTCGGCGGGCGTCATCCCGTGTCCGTCGTCGGCCACCGCGACCAGCGCTCGGCCACCGTCGCGCACCTCGATCCGCAACCGACGCGCGTCGGCGTCGAGGGCGTTCTCGACCAGCTCCTTCACGACCGAGGCCGGTCGCTCGCCGCCCTCGCCCGCCGCGATCTGATCGCCGAGCGCGTCCGGACGCCGGCGGATGCGACCATCGCCCGAGGGGACCACCACGTCTGCCGCGTGCGGGGCAGCGCGTTCAAGCGGTGACAAGCGAGACCATCCCTTTCGCCCGCAAGCGGGTGTTTCCGCGTATCATGTGCGACTAGACTGCACGATTCGAGGGCCCCCTGCACCCGTCCTGCAAATCCATTGACAAAAGCCACGTAATCTCAATAGATTCTGGCTACTCCACGGCGGGGTGAGGGGCAGGGGATGGAAACGCGACACGAAGTGCGCGCGGACGTCGCGCGCAGTGCGGACTCGCGAGGGACGACGCGCGAGGGCGAAAGGCGATCGGCGAGTGGCGCGAGCATGACGGACATCACGGCCCACCCGAACGAGGCCAGCGAACGACCCGTCGGCCGTCGACGCGAAGACCGCATCGTCGGTGCCAGTCGCCCGACCCAGCAGCTGATCGAGCGCGTGACGTCGGCCTCGCGCTCGGACCTTCCCGTGCTGATCATCGGACCGCCGGGGTCGGGTCGGCAGTTCGCAGGACGCGCGATCCACGCCTGGAGCGAGCGCGCGAATGCTCCGGTCGTCACGGTGTCGTGCGGCGCGATCTCTCCCTCGCTGCAGATGCGCGAGATCTTCGGAAGCGCCGCACAGGCCGTCGCAGCGGCTCCCGAAGCCTTCGACGGCGCGCTCTCGACGGCTGACGCCGGCACCGTGATCCTCGCCGACATGGAAGAGCTCGGCGCGGACGTGCGCAAGGCGGTGGTGGCCGCCGCTTCCCAACGATCCTTCATGCGCGTCGGCGAGAGCACCGCGATCCCTCTCCAGGCACGCTTGATCGCCACGGCGACCGAGCCCGGAGACCTCTTCGGAGAGCTGCCCCACCACGACATCGCGCTGACCCCGATCACCGAGCGACGCGAGGACGTGTTGCCTCTGGCGGCCCACTTCCTGGCGAGCTTCGCGGAAGAGGCAGGACTCACGCCGGTCGGCTTCACGGCCGATGCGCGCGACTACCTCGTGTCGGAGCCTTGGCCCGGGAACGTGCGTGAGCTCCGCGAGCGGATCCGTCAGGCCGTCCGGATCGCGGGGAACGGCGCCGTCTCGGCCGAGGCGCTGCTCCTGGCGGCCGATGGCGCCGAGGTGCCCTCCTTCAAGGAAGCGAAACGCGCCTTCGAGACCCGCTACGTCGAAGGTCTGTTGCGTCGCTGCGGCGGGAACATCAGTCGCGCCGCGCGCCTCGCAAAGAAGGACCGCAAGGACTTCTACGACGTGATCCGACGCACCGGTGTCGATCCCTCCCAGTTCCGCCAGTAGCCCTCCACGCGAGGCCGCGTATGCGGCCTCGGCCCTCCTGGCCGCCCTCGAGCGGGTACGGCTGCGCCCCGGGCGCGAGCGGATCGCTATGTTCGACGCCATGCGTGCAGCCGTCGTGCAGATGACCTCGACCGACGACCTCGACACCAACCTGGCCGCGGCCGAGGGCTTCGTGCGCGAGGCCGCAGACCTCGACGCCGACCTCGTGGCCCTGCCCGAGATGTTCGCCTACCTGCGACGCGAGGGTGAGCCTCTCCGCAGCGCACAGCCGCTCGACGGCGAGATCGTCGGGCGCATGCAGGCCCTGGCCCGCGAGCTCGACATCTGGCTGATCGCCGGGACCCTGGCCGAGGCGTCGTCCTCGGGGGAGCGCGTGCACAACACCAGCGTGCTGATCTCGCCGAAGGGCGAACGCGTCGCCCGGTATCGGAAGATGCACCTGTTCGACGTCGACCTCGGCACGGCTGGCGGAGCCAGCTATCGCGAGTCGACCCACATCGCACCGGGCGACGAGGCGATCGTGGCGAGCAGCCCCTTCGGCGGGATCGGGCTCTCGGTCTGCTACGACCTTCGCTTCCCCGATCTATACCGCGCGAAGCGCCTCCGCGACAAACGATACGTCAGCGTCCCGAGCGCCGTCACCCACCATACCGGCCGCTACCACAGAGAGG
>CAYYUT010000222.1:0-6231 GCA_964474935.1 uncultured Spirochaetales bacterium | reverse complement strand
CCGAGCGCCGCGCGCGCGTTCATCTCTTCCAGCGTCTTGCTCTTGGCTTCGAGCGACATCAGTTCTCCATGCTCACGGGGGCGAGGTGGCGCGGATCGGGCGCTCGAGCTCGGCGCGATGGACCTCGGGATCGGGGACCGCACGCGCCGCGCCGGGGTGGCCGGCCGCCCGGGGGGTGGCGAGAGCCCGAAACGGAAGCACGCGTGGGGCGAAGGCGTTCGGGAGGGCGACGCGCGACGCGACCGCGGGCCACGTACCAGGGGCGACGGGGTGACGCGTCGCACGGTGGAGCGCCATCCGGGGGCCGTGGCGGCTCGTGCCACAGGCATCGGAGAGGGCCACCCGGTCGAGGATCCGCTCGGGAGGGGTCGGATCCACCGTCCGCATGTCTGGCCGCCCGTCGATGTGATGGGCGAGTGCCCGCTCTCTCGTGATCACCTGTTCCTCGTGCGCGCCCGCCTCCGGGGCGGTCTCCGGCACCCGCTCTGCCCGCGGACGGGGGCGGAGTCTACCAGATCCGCACACGGGGCGCAGAGACAGAATGGCATTGTTTCCGGGCACTTGCGCCCGCGCGAAGGCTACTCCTTGAGCAGCTCGCGCGCGATCACGAGGCGCTGGATCTGGTTCGTGCCCTCGTAGATCTGCATCAGCTTGGCGTCCCGCATGAGCTTCTCAACGGGGTACTCCTTGGTGTAGCCGTTGCCTCCGAACACCTGGACGGCGTCGGTGGTGATCCGCATGGCCGCATCGGTCGAGAAGCACTTCGCGAACGACGAGTACTTCGAGGCCCGCAGCCCCTTGTCGACCATCCAGGCGCTCTGGAGGGTGAGCAGCCGCGCCGCTTCGATCTCTTTGGCCATGTCGGCGAGCATGAACTGGACGGCCTGGAAGCCGGCAATCGGGAAGCCGAAGGCCTTGCGCTCGGCGGCGTACTTCACCGATTCGTCGAGCGCTCGCTTGGCGATGCCCGTGGCGAGCGCTCCGATCGGGGGACGGGTGCGGTCGAGGGTTTTCATGGCCACCTTGAAGCCTTCGCCCTCGGCGCCGAGGCGGTAGGCCTCGGGAACGCGAACTCCGTCGAACTGGACCACGCGCGTGTCGCTCGCGCGCTGGCCCATCTTGACCTCCTTCTTGCCGTGCGAGATCCCGGGCAGATCGGCGGGCACGACGAAGGCCACGATGCCCTTGTGACGGCTCGACCGGTCGAGGGTCGCGAAGACGGTGTAGAGATCGGCCTCGCCGCCGTTCGTGATCCAACACTTGGTGCCGTTCAGGATGTAGTCGCTTCCATCCTTCTCGGCCTGGAGCTGGAGCCCTGCGACGTCGGAGCCCGCGTTCGGCTCGGACAGACAGAAGGCGACCAGCCGGAAATCGGAGGAACAGGGCGCGAGCCATTCCTTCTTCTGGGCTTCGGTGCCCGCCAGGATGATCGGCATCAGACCGAGGTCGTTGGCCATGATGGAGGTGGTCATCCCGGAGCAGCCCCAGCTGAGCTCCTCGGTGACGATGCAGCTGTCGACCGTGGACAGGCCGACGCCGTCGTACTCGACCGGGATCTGGGTGCTGCACAGGCCGAGCTCGAAGGCCTTGCGGATGATCTCGCGCGGGAAGCTCCCGTTCTGGTCGTACTCGCCCGCGACCGGAGCGATCTCCGACTGCGCGAAGCGGCGCGCCGTCTCCTGGAGCGCGAGCTGTTCGTCAGTGAGTGAAAAGTCCATGACCGCTCGGAACCTCGTGGTGGCGGGACTCCGCCAGCCACCGGAGCCACCGGCGATGCGCCGGCGCCCGGGCGCACGGATTCCCTCGTGATTCGAAAGTCGTTCTAAAATCGGACCGTAGGTGCGGCGGCCGGAGCGCGCAAGCAGCTCGGAGACACCGGCATCCGTGTGTCCAGCTCGAGGCGGCATCGCGGGCGCAGCGCGCGCCACGCGCTGCACCCTGGGGTCGTCCCGCCGACTCCTCGCTGCGCCGAGGCGCCCGGACTAGCCGCCGAATCCCAGCTGGCGCGAGAGCTCGTCGGTGGCGGCGACCAGCGCCGGTGCCAGGCGTTCGCGGAGCCCGACCTCCGTCAGTCGGCAGGCCGGACCCGAGAGCGAGAGCGCCCCGACCAGCCGACCGCCGCCATCGTGGATGGGCGCCGCGACGCAGCAGATCCCGGTCTGGCATTCCTCGACGTCGAGGGCAAAGCCGTCGCTCGCCACGGTTCGGAGGTGCTCGAAGAACTTGTCCCGATCCTCGATCGTCGCTTCGCTCGACGCCTGGAGACGGCCGCCCGCGATGACGTCGCGGTCGAAGGCTTCCCGCAGGCCGTCGTCGGCGAACGCCAGCAGCGATTTACCGAGTGCCGTGGAGTGCGCCGGCAGACGCCGCCCCACGCGCAGACCCGCGAACAGGAGCTGATCGGGAAGCTGACCGTCGAGATGCACCACGTCGTAGTCGTGGAGCAGGGCCACGTGCGACGTCTCGCCCAGCTCCGCCGAGAGGCCCTCGAGCACCGGACGTGCGCGCTGGAGCAGACCACGGCTGCCGGCGAACGACTGGCCCAGCTCGAGACAGCGCACGCCCAGGCGGTAGCGATCGCTCGCGTCGCTCTGGTCCACGTAACCCGCCTCCTCGAGCGTCGCGAGCAGACGGAACACGTTGTTCTTGTGAAGCGAGAGCCGCCGCGAGAGCTCGGTCACACCGAGCTCTTCCTCACCGCGAAAGGCCTCCATGAGACGTAGGGCGTTGCTGACGGTCTGGATGACGTAGTCGCTCTTGGGCTTCTTCATCGGTCGTGTTGTCTCCACCTATTCCGAGTGGCCGCGGTGACCGCGCGCGTGGCGCGGAACCGTCGGCGCGAGGGGTGTCGCCGCGCGACGGATCCGGAATGGCGAAGCCCGATCTTGCAAAGCCAGCAGCCGCGGCGGGGAAGCCGTCGGACACCGACCCGGAGAGGGTCGGAGCAGGGAGGTTCGGGGGGTCGTCATTGCGTGTCCGTCTCGTCGGCCCGGGCGTCGGACCAGCCACCCGATGCTTCCGGGGTGGCCCCGCATCGGATCCAGGTCCTGTTCCAGTTCCAGTGCGAGACCGGGGCCCGCTTCCAGCGCCGGGCCCGGGCCCATGGCCAGTGCCGGTGCCAGTGCCGGTTGTCGCTCGGGTCTCACGATCTCTCGTCTCCATCCATGCGTCGGACCGTGCGACATCGAAGGTGTGCCGCGGATCGAAGCAGACCCGGACCCATTCCGTCGTGTCGCGACGCTCCAGCGTCTCACGAACCATTCAGCGAACGCTCGCGCAGGCGATTCGAACGCGGAGGCGAGCTGCCTCGGCGCGCCGTCGATCGAAGACTCAGCCGTCGATCGCCAGCACCATGAACCGCGTCCACCGGGTGGACGCACGTCGCGCAGAGAACCTCGCCAGATCGGACTCCGGGCCTCGCGGGTGGGAACAGACGTCGGGGAGGTTCGGCTCGGCAGGACTCGTACGCATCTGTTCCGTTCGAAGGGGTCGTCGGTCGGTGCAGGTGCCCGGTCGGTGTGCAGGGTGCACGAGGAGCCGTCCGCCTCGGCGATCGCCGAGCGACCCGACCGATCTGCGCGCGGCACGTCCTCGGGGGACGGGTCCAGGTGCGGTTCGGATGCGGCTCGTTCGTTCGATCACGTCGCAGGGGCTCGCTCGGTGCGGTCTCGTCGTTGTCGACTCGATCGATCCGACGGATCGGGCGGATTCGACTGATCCGATCCATCCGACTGATTCGACCGGGTCGACCGACTCGACCGAGTCCACTGACTCGACAGACTGGTCAGACGTCGGCTGCTCACTCTGGCCTGGGGACACCGTGGTCGCGGTGTCATTCTCGCTCTCGTTCGTTCGCTTGGTTCGCTGCCGTCCATTCGTCGGATTGCGTGGCGCCCGGCTCGTTCTCTACGTCGCTGCTTCGACAGGATCGTTCGTGTGTTTCGGCGGGAACGACGACGGGCGCTTGGTGGGTGCCGTGACTCTTGGACAACCCTGCTCTTCTATCCCAGCCACCGACGAGAATCAAGAAAACTCCGACGGAATCCGATCGAATTCGAGACGACACCGAGCGGTGTCGGCTCGACTTCGGCACGCTCGCGCGATTGCGCGCGCCGACGGTCGCGTGTCTCCCTCGGGGTATCCCGCGGGACACCGTCGTGTCTCCTCGTGGGGAACGGATCAGGTGTCGATGGAGTGCTGCGCGGACGTCTTGGCGGGATCGGAGTCATGGCCCGCGCGCGATTCGCCTTCCTGGATCAGGAGCTCGAGCACGAGGAGTCCGACTCCGACCACGATGAAGCTGTCGGCGAGATTGAAGTCGGGCCACGAGTAGCCGCTCCAGAGTCGGAAGTGGAGGAAGTCGACCACCTCCTTGAACCGGAGTCGATCGACGAGATTGCCGAGCGCTCCGCCGAGGATCAGACCCAACGACAGGGCGGACAGACGATCCCCCGGGGCCAGCTTGCGATAGAACGAGAAGATGATGACGACGGCGAGTAGGGAAATCCCGACGAAGAAAGTGGTGCGGATGTCCTCCGGTGCGTTCGCGAACAGGCTGAACGCCGCACCGGGGTTGCGCACGTGCGTGATGTAGAAGAAGCCGTCGATGACGGCGATGCGATCCGAGAAGTGCAGGCTGCTCACCACCCAGAACTTGGTGAGTTGGTCGAGGGCGAGCGCCGAGAGCGCGCATCCCAGGAAGAGCGTGAGCTTGCGGGGCATGGGTGAGGCGAAGCTATCACACGGCCAACCGGGCGCCGACCTGGGCACCAACCGGGGCGCCAACCGGGGTGCCGACCGGGGCTGTCAGCGCAGCTCGCGCGGATCGAGCCGGCCGTCCGACCAGACCCCGGGGGCGAGGCGACGCGCATCAGCGAGGAGCGCACGCGCCTCGGCGTGACGCCCGAGCGATTGCAGGGCTGCCCCCCGCAGGCCCGCCAGGTGGGCACGGGCCCCGGGGGAGACCTGTCCCTCGAGTCGCATCAACGCCTCCGCCTTGTCGACATAGGCGATCGCGCTCGCGGGATCGACGCCGTCGATCTGGTGACGGGCAAAAGCCAGATAGGCATACGGATTCCCCGGATCCACCTGGAGCGAACGCCGGAAGCGATCGCGGGCAACGTCGGGGAGGGCGCGTTCGTCGGCGTCGAGTCCTTCGAGCACCAGCGCCATCGACGCCCGACGCACGGCATCGCCTTCGAGCTGCACCTCGCCGAGCCGGAGAGGCTCGATCCGTGGCTCCGGCACGATCGGGGTGCGAGCCGCGCAGCCGGCCGCGAGAGCCACCAGGACCACCAGCCGCAGCGATCCCCGTTGCGCAACGGCCGTGTTCACACGCCCTCGCCCAGGCTCTCGCGCAGCCAGTCGAGGAACCGGTCGCCGATGTCGCGCGACTCCTCGCGCTCCGGGTCCCGGGGGCGACGGGAGCGGGCGACGGCTTCGTCGGGACAGGTGCCGCTCGGGACGGTCCCGAGCAGGAAGAACTCTTCCCGCCGCTCGGGACACCCGTCGAGCGCGACCCGACCGCTCCCGGGCGCGATGTCGACCCTCACGATCTCGGGCGGAGGCAGGAAGGCGCCGCGGATGCGTCCTCCGGTGGCGTCCTCGATGAAGCGCGACCAGATCGGAAGCGCCGCGCTCGCGCCCGACAGACCGAGGCTCCGCGGCTCGGCGAAGCCGACCCACACCGCCACGACCAGCTCGGGCGTGAAGGCCACGAACCACGCGTCGCGCTCGGCGTCGCTCGTGCCGGTCTTGCCGGCGATCGGGCCCACCAGGCCGCGACGACGCAGGCCCGCCCCCGTCCCGCGCTCGACGACGCCTTCGAGCAGGCTGACGGCGAGGAAGGCCGTACCCGGATCGAGCACCCGTTCGAAAGCGATCGACTGACGCTCGAGCAGATCGCCCTCGCCGGTCAGCACGTCCTCGAAGCTCCGCACCTCGGGTCGGATGCCCCCGTTGGCGATGCTGGCGTAGGCACGCGCCACCTCGACGGGCGCGACGTCGGCCGTGCCGAGCGCCAGGCTCGGCACCCGCGGGAGCGGGCTGACGATGCCGAGCCGCCGCGCCACGTCGGCCACCCGACCGATGCCGACGTCCTGGGCCAGCCGGGCCGTGGCGACGTTGAGCGAGCGCTCGAGCGCCTCGCGACCCCCCACCCGACCGTGGAACTCGCCGACGTAGTAGGTGGGTGCCCAGCCCACCCCGGGCTCCCGCACCGTGAGCGGTGTG
>CAYYUT010000221.1:0-6236 GCA_964474935.1 uncultured Spirochaetales bacterium | reverse complement strand
GGCGCCGTGGCAACTCGTCCTCGGGCATCTCGGGGATGCGTTGTTCCTACCCGGCGCGTCCGGCGTGTTCCGGCCCCGGCGCTCCCGCCTGTTCTTCCGTCCCGTCCCCCCGCCCCGCCTCGGAAACGACCGGCCGCCCACCCTCGGACACGACCCGCCGCTCGGGATAGAGCGCGAAGCAGAGGACCGACACCAGACAGAATCCCCCCGCCACCGGGCCGATCAGCAGGACACCGAGGGGCTCTTCGCTGCTGTTGCCGAAGCGTGCGAAGAGAAAGGCGAGGATGGCGCCCGCCACCCCGTACATCAGCTTCGTGAACAGGCCCTGCACCCCGAAGAACATCGCCCCGCGATGCGCGCCCGTGCGGGCGGTGTCGCGGTCGATCAGTTGGCTGATCATGACGTGCGGCAGTACCAGGAAGCCGGCGACCGAGACGCCGCAGACCAGCATCACCGCAACGATGATCGCGAGATTGCGAGCGTCCTCCGGGGTCCCGGCCGCGGCCACCTCGAGCAGACCCAGCGCGAAGAGAGCCGCCGAGAAGAGCAGGACGCATCCGATCAGGGTCCACTTCGGTCCGACCCGCCGCGACACCGGATTCACGACCAGGAACGAGACGGCCGTCGACACGAAGAGGATCGCGCCGAGCGAACCGGCGAAGCCCTCCGAGCGACCGAGCACGACCGTGGCGTAGTAGACGAGGGACGAGTTGATCAAGGTGATCCCGATCACGAAGAAGATCTGGCCGACCAGATAGATGAGGAAGGGTGGATTCCGGATCGTGGCGCCGAGCGCCTCGAGCACGGGCAGGTCCGAGCGGATCGATCGGGCGTGCCGCGTCTCGTCGACGGCCCAGACGGGGAGCAGGGAGAACGCCGCCGCGAGGATCGCGCTCACCACCACCACCACCCGGATCGCATCGGTCGGCGTGAACCCGGCCGTGCGGGCGCCTTCGTAGGCCCAGGTCCATCCCACGCTGTAGAGCCCGAGCACGGGGAAGCTCACCAGGGCCATCAGGGTGGTGAGGTTCACGCGCTCCTCCAGCCCTTCGGCGAGCTCGGGGATCAGCGCGAGATAAGGGACGACGTATATCGTGAAGAACACGTTGTAGGCGTCGAGCACCACCGAGAGCCACCAGAAGTTGGCCTCGCTCCCCGGAGCCCCCGGCGGCCAGAACAGGAGCACCGGCACCAGCGACATCGGGACCGCCGCGATCAGCATGTAGAGCCGCCGGCGCCCGAAGCGCGAACGCGAGCTGTCGGTGGCCTGCGCCACCACCGGGTCGGCCAGCATGTCGAAGAGGCGCCCGACCAGCATCGCCAGCCCGAAGGCGGTGAGGCCGCCGAGGAAGAGCTCCTGCGACACCTGCGGTTCGAGACCACGCCCGGCCGGCGGCAGATAGAAATAGACGGCGATGTTCACCACGATCCGCTCGGCGAACTGGTAGCCAGCGCTCCCGACCGCGAACAGGACGAGGCGCGGTCCGGCGAGCCGCTCACGCACCGCCGTCGAGCCTCAGGCCCTTCGGCACCAACACCCGCTCGGCGAGCTCGAAGGCTCCCTGGGCGAGGAGCGCGAGCCCGGCCGCGGGAAGCGCGCCCTGGAGGATGAGGCTCGTGTCGTCGAGCCGGATCCCGGTGAGGATGGGCTGACCGTAGCCGCCCGCGCCGATCAGGGCGCCGAGGGTGGCGAAGCCGATGTTGATCACGGCCGCGGTCTTCACGCCCGACAGGATGTTGCGCGCGGCCAACGGCAGCTCGACACGCCACAGCCGCGCGCGCGCCGGAAGGCCCAGGGCCTCGGCTGATTCGCGCAGCTCGCCGGGGATCTCGACCATGCCGGTATAGGTGTTGCGCACGATCGGAAGCAGGCTGTAGAGGAAGAGCGCCACGACGGCGGGCGGATCGCCGACCGATTCGATCCCGAAGCGTCGCAGCGGGACGAGCAGGGACATCAGGAGCACGAGCAGGGCCAGGGCGGGGATCGTCTGGACGATTCCGACCATCGCCAGGATCGTCTGACCGAAGAGCCGGCGGCGCGACGCCAGGACGCCGAGCGGGACCGCGACCAGGATGGCCGGAAGGAGCGACTGGGCCACCAGACCGATGTGCTCGACCGTCGAGGCGAAGACGCGGCCCAGGATCTCGCGGGCGGGCGACCCGCCACCCGCCTGGCAACGCTCGAACGTGTCGCTCCGCAGGCCGAGCTCGCGGGCGAGGAAGCCGGCAGCCACACACGACTCGCTCTCCTTGTCGAGCTTCACGCGGGCGTTCAGCGCCACCATCTCGGACTCGGAGATCGCGCCCTCGAGGCGACCGAGCGCCTCGACCACGCCCGGCGCCCGCGTCGCAAGGTCGTCGCGGTAGAGCCAGGCGGCTTCGTAGCGCGTGAAGAAGCCGAGGTCGTCTTCGAGCAGGGCCAGGTCGTAGTACAGGATCTCGGCGTCGGTGGAATAGAGATCGATGACGTCGAGCGCGCCGCTCTCGAGTCCGCGATAGGCGAGATCGTGATCGATGCCGCGCACGTCCCGGTGCGGGAGCCGATAGTGGTCGCGCAGGCTCGGCCAACCGTCGCCCCGGTTCAGGAACTCGTCGCTGAAGGCCAGACGCAGCGTCGGATGACGGATCAGATCGGAGATGCGTCGGATCCCGAGCTCGCCCGCCCGCGCACGCGTCATCCCGAGCACGTAGGTGTTGTTGAAACCGAGGGGTTTGCCGAGGCGGATGCCCTGCGCGGCGAGCGCCTCCCGCAGGGCCGCCACATCGGCGAGCTCGCGCCCCCGGAACACCTCTTCGCGCAGGGTGCCGGTGTACTCGGGATAGACGTCGATCGCCCCCTGGAGCAGGGCGTTCCAGAGGATGCGGGTCCCGCCGAGCTCGGCGCGGTGCTCGGACGTGGCACCCTCGCTCTCGGCGAGCTGCGCGCCGAGCTCGCCGAGGATCACCGCCTCGGTGAACTTCTTCGAGCCGATCCGCACCGGCGCTGCCGCGTCCTCTCCGGCTCCCGACGTCGGGAGCACCACCAGCATCCCCCACGCCAGGGCGAGTCGCAGCGCGCCGCCCCGGGCGAGCCGAACGTCCCGTCTCACGAGGGATCGGCCATCGAGCGCAGCGGCTCGCGTTGCGCCTGGACGAAGCGTTCGACGAACGGGTCGGCGGGCGCTTCGACCAGCTCGCGGAAGGAGGCCCGCTGCACGATCCGGCCCGCGCGCAGCAGCACGATCTCGTCCCCGAGATAGGCGGCCTCGGCCAGGTCGTGCGTGACCAGCACCACCGTCTTCGAGAGACGCCGGAAGATCTGGCGGAGCTCGCTCTGCAGCTCGGACCGGATCATCGGATCGAGCGCCCCGAGTGGCTCGTCGAGGAGCAACACGTCGGGGTCGAGCATCAGGCTCCGCATCAGGCTCACCCGCTGGCGCTGGCCGCCCGAGAGCTGCGCCGGATAGCGACCGAGCCCGTCCGACGGGAAGTGGGTCAGGTCGCAGAGGTCGGAGAGACGCGCATCGATCCGCGCCGCGCCCCAGCCGAGGTGGCGCGCCAGGAGCCCCGCGTTCGCGCGCGCCGTGAGATGCGGGAAGAGGCCGCCATGCTGGATGACGTAGCCCATGCGATGCCGGATCGGCTCGAGCTCGGAGCCCGCGATGGGGGATCCGTCGAACCAGACCTGGCCGCTGTCGGGCGCGAGCAGGCCGATCATGAGCCGGAGGAGGGTCGACTTGCCGCATCCGCTGGGACCGATCAGGACCGTGGTCCGATCGGGCGGGATCGAGAGATCGATCGATTCGAGGATGCGGCTCCCCTCGAAGCCCTTCGACACCTGACGAAGCTCGAGCATGCGGTGGATCCGTCCCTTCGGCCCCGAACCGGTGTCCCTAGTCGGGCCGGACGTTCTCGGCCCCGAGGCTCGCGGACCGGGCGTCTTCGGGCACGTGCCACCGCTCGCCGATCGCGAGCTGCTTCACGCGAGCGACGTCGCCGCCGGCCCGCGACACCGCCTCGGCCAGCTCGCGCGGCGGCAGATCGAGCGGCTCGTCGGTGAGGTCGAAGGTGCCCCAGTGCATCGGCAGGAACCAGCGCGCGCCGAGATCCACGAAGGCCTGCCAGGCTTCGGCCGGATCCATGTGCTGGGTCTGCATGAACCAACGCGGCGCGTAGGCACCGATCGGGAGCATGGCGACGTCGATGGGCCCGTAGCGGCGACCGTACTCGGCGAAGCCGTGGAAGTAGCCCGTATCGCCCGCGAAGTAATAGCGACGCTTGCCGGAATCGATCAGCCAGGAGCACCAGAGCGCGGCGTTCGTGCCCTGCTCGATCCGTCGCGTCCAGTGTTGCGAGGGAAGGCAGGTGAGCTCGAAGCGACCGTGACGCGCACTCTGCCACCAGTCGAGCTCGACCACCCGCTCGACGCCGCGCGCCTCGAACCACTCGGCCATCCCGAGCGGCACGTACCAGGCCACCCCCTTCGGCAGATGCTCGACCGTCCAGCGGTCGAGATGGTCGTAGTGGTTGTGCGAGAGCACCGCGAAGGCATCGGGCGGCACCGCCTCGATCGGGATCCCGGGCGGACTCTCCCGACGCACCACGAGCGCTCGCTCGCCGAAGTGAGGATCGGTCAGGAACACGTCGCCTTCGTCGTGGACGGCGAAGGTCGCGTGCCCCACCCAGGTGATCTCGGCCGAGCCGGCGAGCCCGGCGAGGCTCGAGCCGTCGTTGGCGACCCGGGGGATCACCGGATCGGCCGACCGGTCGTAGGCGTTCGGCGAGAGCTGCCAGCGGAGGACGTCCCAGAGGCTCTTGTCGAACGGGACCCAGGGCAGGAAGAAGCCGCCCGGGCGCCCGTGGTCGGCGCGGAGCAGCGCCGGATCGGGGTCCACGGCCGGAGGCTCGACGTCGCGCGGCGGAGCGCATCCGAGCCCCAGCAGCAGCGCGAGGGCGGCGACGAGCCCGGGGCGGGCGGCAGGTCTCGGGGCGAGCGACATGCGCGGAGCTTAGCGGCCGGGGGCCCCTCCACCGGAACCGGGCCGCCACGTCGTCTAGTATCGGGCGGTGCGCGATCCGAGCCCTCCCCTCACGCCCGGGATCCCGGGGGCGCCCACCACGCCCCGCATGCGCTACCAGCTGCAGCGTCCGCTCTGGTCGCTGCTCGGCGCCCGCTGCCGGATCCTCGACGCGCACGGGCAGCTCATCCTCTTCGCACGCCGCAAGGCGCTCCGCCTGCGCGAGGACATCGGTGTGTTCGAGGACGAGGCCGAGACCCGGCCGGCCCTCCGAATCCGCACGGGCAGCATCCTCGATCTCGGTGCGGTCTACGAGATCCGCGATGCGCGCACCAGCGAGGTGATCGGCCAGGCGCGCCGGCGCTTCATGCGGTCGATGATCCGAGATCGCTGGGAACTGCTCGATCGCCAGGGCCGGCCCATCGGCCACGCCGAGGAGGACTCGACGGCGCTGGCGCTCCTTCGCCGGCTGCTCACGAACCTGGTGCCCCAGCGCTTCGATCTGGTGGTCGGCGAACGTCCGATCGGACTGATCCGGCAGCGCTTCAATCCGTTCGTCTTCCGGGCCGATCTCGAGATCGACATGGATGCCCGCGACCGGATCGACGAGCGTCACCTCTTCGGGCTGGCGGTGCTGCTGATGGTGGTGGAGGGGCGCCAGTCGAGCTGAGCCCGGGCCGGGAGGACAACGACCCGCAGGGCCACGAACCAGAGAGGCCAGACCCGGGACGGCCGAGCGCCCGAAGGACCCAGAACCAAAAAGGCCCGGAACGTCGAGCGCCCCGGGCCTCCCTGGGAAGGGGATGTTTGGTTTGTCACTGGTTAGGTGGACCGCCCCCGAAAGATGTGTCAGCCGAAGTCGCAGAATTCTTGCCTGCGGGATGCGGCCGGGAGATCCCCGCGGGGCAGCGCCTCCCAGTCCGATCCCCGGGATCCCGGGCCGCCCCGGGATCGCCTCGGCCTCGGGCTCGGGATCGGCGCTGAGCCCCCGTTGCCGAGGCTGCCGGCCCGGTCGTCCGGGCGTGCGTCTCGGCGGTGGACCCGGTGTCCCGGGTCCGGGTGCTGCGGCTCGGCGGTGGGGCTGGCGATCGGGCTCTCGGACCTGGAGCCGGATCAGTACTGCGGTCGGACGCTGATGACCAGACGCCCGTCCTGGTAGCGCGGCGCGGCGATCATCACCTTGCGGCCCCTCTGGAGCACGATCCGGGTGTTCACCATCGGCTCGCCCTCGCCGGCGCG
>CAYYUT010000220.1:0-6244 GCA_964474935.1 uncultured Spirochaetales bacterium | reverse complement strand
GCAGACCAGCAGCGGCCCTCCCTGGGCCCGATCGCGGCGGTAGGCCCGACGCAGAGGGACGCGGCGTCCGGGCGATACGGCGGACAGTGGATTGTGGCCCGGGTGCTGGGCGGTCTGGGGGTGTCGATCGGGCACACGTCGCCGATACGGCCCCGCGCTACCGGGACCCCGGGCTCCACACCCTCGGCTACGACCTCCTGCGCGACGACGACGGCACCTGGCGACTCAGCGAGATCAACGCGGGGAACATCGGGGGGTTCGCCCGGATCGAGGAGCTCGGCGCTCCCGGCTCGATGCGACGACTGGCGGACTGGCTGGTCGGCTTCGCCGCGCGATCGCAGCCGGACCGCGCGGCGAGGATGGCGCGCGGCCAGTCGCCCGAGCGGAAGAACGAGCCCGAGCGAGGGGCCGCGCCGGAGCGGGGCTGACCGGCCCGACACCAGCTCCGGTCTCGACCCGTCCGGCCACGCCGCTGGAGCCGACCGGAATCCGCGATTCGGACGTGACAGGCCTCACCCGACCGGCCTAGCCTACGGCCGGGTCGCGCCCCGGCGGCGCCAAGGGGAGGGAGAGCCACGCGTCTGCTGAGGTGGCGGCACACCCGATCGCATCGGGGTCGCGGCGTTCTCCATGGCCCGCTGTCCCCCTCACCCGTCTGGCTGTTGGGCCTGCTCCTGGTGGCCGGTCTGTCTCACCCCAATGCCGGGTGGGCGGCCGATCCGGCGCCGGCCGAGCCGCCGCCGCCCGCCGCGCCCGCGACGCTCGCGCTGGGCGAGGTGGGATCCCGGGCCGAGAAGGTGGCCGTCCAGATCGGCGGGATCGAGCAGGATCTCGAGTCCAGTGATGTCGCCGAACGGGCGGCCGGCGCACTCGACGCGCTGGATGCACGCATCGACCTCGTGCAGGAGCGGCTCGAGGAGGTGCTCGGCGACGACGATCGGGGCGGATCGCTCTCGACGCTCGACGTCCAGGTCGGCGAGCTCGAGGCCGCGCTCACGCGCGAGGCCGAGCGGATCGGCGGGCGGGCCCAGGCGCTCGACGAACGGGTCGACGAACTCGACGAAGAGCTCGCTCTCTGGAACCGGACCCGTGAGAAGCTGGCCCCGGTTCCGCCGGCCGTGCTCCCGACGATCGACGGGCAGCGGCGTTCGCTCCGCGAGGCCCGCGCCCGGGTCGAGGGCGCGCGCAACGAGGCCCTCGCCATCCAGGCGCGGATCGTGGCGCAGCAGCAACGGCTCGCCCCCGTCCGCAAGGCCGTCAACGCTTCCGTCGGCGAGCTCGCGGCGGCGGTGTTCGCGCGCCAGCGGGAGCCGCTCTGGAAGGCCCCGCCCTCCGCCCGTGAGCTGATCGGCGCGGCCGGACGTGCCCGCGAGCGCCTCTCGGCCAGTGCCGAGCGGGCCGCCGCCTATCTACGAGCAGAGCCGGAAGCGGCGCTCCTCCAGGTCGTCGTCATCCTCGCCCTCGCGACGGCCTTCGTGCGCACGCGGCGGGCGCTCGAGGCGCGCTTCGGGGAGACCGGAGCCACCGACGAATCGGTGCCGGCCGATATCCAGGCCCTTCGGCGTCCGATGGCCGCCGGGCTGCTGCTCGGACTCCTGCTGACGCCCTATCTGCACGCCTCGATCGCCTTCGATGTGCGGATCTGGCTCACCCTGGTGGCGCTGCCGGCCTGGCTCCGACTGATGGGCGCCCTGGTCGGTCGCAACCTGTTCCGTCCCCTCGTCGGGCTCGCTGCCCTCGCCCTGCTCGACGTCGCACGGCGAACGCTCCTCGGATTGTCGGCGCTCTCGGAGCTGGTGCTGCTCGCGGAGCTCCTGGTGGGGCTCGCAGGCGTGCTCTGGCTGCAACGACCCGCCCGGCTCGCCGACGTACCCGCGACGCTCGGCGACACGATCTGGGCGCGAGGGGTCGCGCTCTGGTTGCGCTTGACCAGCGCGATCCTCGCGGTGGGCTTCGTGGCAGGTGTCTCGGGCTACGAGCAGTTGGCCCTGAGGGTCGGAACGCTCGCGATCTGGGGCACGTTCACCGGGACGGCCTGGCTCGGCGCCGCGCGTCTCGTCGAGGCCCTGCTGGCGAGCTGGATCGAGGGGGGACGTCTCGACGGTCTCCATCTGGTACGCCACGACCGCACGCGCGTGCTCGCGATGGGCCGGACCCTGCTGAGGGTGGCTGCCTTCGGCGCATGGTTCGTGAGCCTGCTGCGCAACGTGCAGGCGCTCGAGGCGGTTCGGTCGGGCGCCGCCGAGGTGCTCTCGGCCGAGGTCGGATACGGACAGGGTGTCTTCACGCTCGGCGGAGTGCTGGCCTTCCTGTTGACGCTCTATCTCAGCTGGATCCTCGCCCGTTTCGTCGCCCACGTCCTCGATGCCGAGCTCTTCGCGCGACTCTCGACCCCTCCGGGCGTCCCCTACGCCCTCACGAGTCTCGCCCGGTACGCGATCCTGGTCGTCGGCTTCATCCTGGCCCTGGCGACCGCCGGCGTCCCCTTCGACCGCGCGGCGCTCGTACTGAGCGCCCTCGGCGTCGGGATCGGCTTCGGGCTCCAGCACACGGTGAACAACTTCATCTCGGGGATCATCCTGCTCTTCGAGCGACCGATCCGGGTTGGCGACATGCTCCAGCTCGACGATCTGTGGGGCGTGGTGTCGTCGATCGGGATCCGCGCCAGCACGGTCCGCACCTTCGACGGCTCGGACGTCGTGGTCCCCAACGGTGACCTGATCGCGAATCGGGTGGTGAACTGGACGCTCGCCGACCGCAAGCGGCGCATCATCCTCCCGGTCGGGGTCGCGTACGGCTCGAAGCCGCGGGACGTCCTCCGGCTACTGCTCGAAGTGGCGCGACGAACGCCCGAGGTGCTCGAGCACCCCGCACCCGAGGCTCTCTTCCGCAGCTTCGGCGACAGCTCGCTCGACTTCGAGCTCCGCGTCTGGACCGAGAGCGAGCGAGGCTGGCTCGCGGTGATGAGCGACGTCGGGGTCGAGATCGTCGATGCCTTCGAGGCGGCGGGGATCGTGATTCCCTTCCCGCAACGCGACGTCCACGTGCGCGAGCTGGATTCCGTGAAGGCCACGCTCCGCGCCGCCGTCGAAGAGGCAGGAGGCGACGGCCGGCTCTCGGGGCCCTCCGGGAGCCAGCCGGCTGGTGGAGGACCCGGCACCGGGCAAGGGACCTGAAGCCCCGCCGCGATCGAGGCGCGAACGCGCCGCCCGACGGGCGTGCGCCAGGCATTCGGTTGGCCCCGACCGGCGACCGGGCGCAGGTCTCTCGCGCTGGAGCAGGTGGCCCGGCACCCCGCCGGTGTCGGGACGAACACGGATACCGTGGATACCCGCCGCGAGCCGGTGGGCTATCGTAGGCGCTCCGGAAGCGGGTGCGCATCAGGCATGCACAAGACTCGAACGGGAGGTTTCATGCGCTCTTCGATCTCGAACGCGGCCCGGGTGGGAGCCGCGGGACTCGCCGCCGTGCTCCTCCTCAGCTCCTGCGTGAGCCAGACCACGGCCCAGAACCCGAAGGCCGTGCTCGGCGGCGTGGCCGGTGCCGGCGCCGGCGCGGGCATCGCCGCGCTCGCGGGAGCGGGCACGGGCTGGATCCTCGGCGCAGCCGCGCTCGGGGCGCTCTTCGGGGGTGCCATCGGCCATGGCCTGGACCAGCGCGACAAGCAGATCGCGGCCCAATCGGCCCAGCAGGCCTTCGAGTACAACCGCACGGGTCAGGGGGCGCAGTGGCAGAATCCGGACTCGGGCAACTACGGCGCGATCACGCCGACACGCACCTATCAGCGCGGCGACGGCCGCTACTGCCGCGAGTACACCCAGGAGGTGTTCATCGACGGTCAGCGTCACGAAGCCTACGGAACCGCCTGCCGTCAGCCGGACGGCAGCTGGCAGATCATCGAGTGAAGCGGCTCTGCGCCGCGTATCGGAAGGAGTCTCCCATGATCTCGACGCATGCCTCTGCTGCCCGTCTCGCACTCGCGTTCGCGGGGCTCGTCGCGGCCGGTGCCGTGCACGCCGATGGAATGGACGACGGCTACGACCCTCGGGTCGCCCACGAGGAGTGCGACCAGAACCAGGACGGGCTGGTCGATCGCGGCGAGTTCCACCAGCGGATCGTCGAGGTCTTCTACCACGCCGACAGCAACAAGGACGGCTACCTGAGCGAGGCAGAGGTACGCAACGCGCTGCCCCGCCCCAAGAACGCGAAGGGTGCCGACGCCAACAAGGACGGTCGGATCTCGCTCTACGAGTTCCTCGAAGACCGCTTCGCGCTCTTCGAGGACGTCGACGGCGACAAGAATGCCCGGCTCTCGCAGTCGGAGGTGGTGGAGGCCTGGGAGGCCGAGTAGCCGACCCGGGTCGAGCCTTTCTCCGTCCCCGTCCCGCCCTGCGCCCAGCCGGTCTCCGGGGAAGCCGATCCCGGCGACCGCCATCGTCACACCGAAGCTGCAGGCCGTTGGACGGAGATGAGCGAGCAAGCCCGGGGAGCTTCCCCGGTCGCCACGATCGGTCGCCACCAGGCGTCGGGCCGTACCGGCCTCGGCCTCGCACTCGCGAGCTGCACCATGCTGATGTGGGGCGGACTCCCGCTCGCACTCGAGGTGCTGCTCGAGACCATCGACCCGATCACGCTCATCTGGTTCCGGTTCTTCGTGTCGGCGCTCGGCCTCGGGGCGATTCTCGCGGCGCAGGGACGCCTTCCGCGGCTCGACCTTCTGGATCGCGGCGGTTGGATCCTCCTGCTGGTGGCGACCGGTTTCCTTGCGGGCAACTACTTCGGCTATCTGCTCGGACTCGATCGCACCAACGCCGCGAGCGCCCAGGTGCTGATCCAGCTGGCGCCGCTGCTCCTCGCCGTGGGCGGGATCTTCGTCTTCCGGGAGCGGTTCGCGCGTCTGCAATGGATCGGGCTCGGGGTGCTCCTGATCGGATTGTTGGGCTTCTTCGGGGCCCAGATCACGGCGCTGGTGGCCGAGATCGACCGGTACCTGTCGGGTGTCGCCCTGATCGGCTTCGCCGCGGTGACCTGGGCGATCTACGGGCTGGCCCAGAAGCAGCTCCTCACACGCCTCGGCTCGCAGGGGATCATGCTCTGCATCTACGTCGGATCGGCGGGGATCTTCTGGCTCGGCGCCCGTACCGAGGCGCTCGGAGGCCTCGGCGCCGCCGGCTGGGTGGTGATGGCCTTCGCCTCGGGCAACACGCTGGTCGCCTATGGCACCTTCGCGGCGGCACTCGAGCACTGGGAGGCCTCACGGGTATCGGCCGTCCTCGCGCTCACGCCGATCGCCACCCTGCTCTTCACCCAGGTGGCAGTCCGGATCTGGCCAGAGCATGTGAGCACCGAAGGGGTGACTCCGGGAGCGGTGGTGGCGGCATGTATCGTGGTCGCCGGATCCATGCTCGTGGCGCTCGGCGGAAACCGGGTGAAGCGGGTGCCGGCGGCCGGACGCCGGCCCACCGGACCCGACAAGGAAACGCGTCCGGCGACCGATGAGAACCTGCGGAGGTCCCCATGAATCTGTCTTCCGGCCAGACTCGGCTGCTCTCACGGCTTGCTCGGACCCAGCGGATCACGGCCGTGGTCGGTGGGCTGCTGGCCGTGGTGGGTGTGTCCTATGCGACCTGGGGCTTCCTGCGCTTCGACGTCGAGGTCGATCCCCGCGAGGCGCCCGGCTTCGATCGACCCATCTCCGATCTCGCCTTCGTCTTCGAGACGCACCAGCAGGCCTTCGAGCGGGTGCGGGCGATCACCCCGAACGAGGAGCTGCTCAAGGGCTCGCTGCTGTCTTCGATGAGTCTCGGCGCCAGCCTCACCCTGGTGCTCGTGAGACTGTTCGTCGGGGTGATCGTCGCAGTGCTCGGGATGGTGATGATGACGGTGGTGGTCGAGCGCGCGCGGCTGCTGCGCATCATCGAGCGGATGCAGGAGGTCGACGCCCGGGCCCAGCCTTCCTGAGCGGGACCGGCTCGACCGGTCGCGGTTGCCCGACCCCAGCGCCTCTCAGGGCGTGACGAGGCGATACGCGCGGAAGTCGGGCCGACGCGTACGCCACCAGTATCGGGTGGTGCTCCCGGACCAGTTGTTGGTGATCCGCCCGTCGGCCGTCTTGTACCAGCTGTGGTCGGTCCGGGCCCAGACCGTGCGCGCAAGCTCGCGCTGCACCTTCTCCTCGAACGCCCGCATCGCCTCGGGCCGCAGGTCGAGGTAGCGCGCCCGGCCTGCGGCGAGCTTCTGGATC
>CAYYUT010000219.1:0-6252 GCA_964474935.1 uncultured Spirochaetales bacterium | reverse complement strand
CGCGCCCCCGGTGCTCGACAGGCGCGCCCAGATCCTCTGGCTGCAGGGCGACGAGTCGGTTGCGCTGGCCGTGCAGGCCCGGGCCGCGGCGATCGAAGACGCTGGGCCGCCGCCGATCGGATTGGCGCTCCTCGATGTGGCGGCCCGCATCGAGCGCGGCGACGCCCGCGGCGGGCGCCTGCTGTGGGCCCGTCTCGCGCCGCGCCTCGCCGCGGCGCCCGACCTCACGCGGGCGCTCTCGGCCGACCTGGCCGCCCGTCTCGGACTCGATCAGTCGAGGTAACCGAGCTCGCGCAAGCGTTCCTCGACGTCGGCATCGAGCGGCGCCGTCTCGCGTTCCACGTCGGGCGGCGCGGGCACGCTCGCCTCGAGCGCGCCCGCGAGGGTCCGCTCGGCGGCGAGCGCCGCGTCCGACGGAGGCTCGTCGGCCAGCAGGTCGTGGGTCTCGCCGGGGTCGCGGTCGAGCCGGTAGAGCGATCGCGTCGCAACGGAGGGCGTCGCGCCCGGGATCCCGTCGGGCTGGTGCACGAGCTTCCAGGCGCCGGACACGATCGTGCGATGCGCAGGCCGCGCCGCAACCCCTTCGCTCGCGATGAAGGGCTCGGGGCCGGCCGGGGCGAGCCAGCTCGCGACCGGCAGGCCGTCGGGACAGTCGAGCCCGAGATAGTCGCAGAGGGTCGGCAGCAGGCCGGCCTGCCCGACCGGGCAGCCGACGCGTCGCCCGCCCCGACCCGGCAGATCGATCGCGAGCGGGACACCGATCTCGGCCTCGTACAGGCTCGTCCCATGGTTCCCGAAGCCGCGTTCGTAGAGCGACTCGCCGTGGTCGGAGGTCACGATCACGACCGCGCGTTCGCGCTCGGGACGTTCGGCGTAGGCGTCGAGGAAGCGACCGAGGATCGCATCGAAGCGTTCGATCCCGCGGTCGTAGGCGGCCTGCAGGAGGGCGGGCGTCGCCTCGACGGCGGCCGCGGCGGGGGGCGGGTCCGGTCCGATCCGGACCTGGGCCTGGATCTCGCGTCGGGTCGCCTCGGGAAGATCCGCCCCGGGTGCGTCACCGAGCCGGGGCAGCGCCTCCTCCCACGGCAGCGAGGGATAGGGACGATGGGTGTCGATCAGGTGCAGATACAGGAAGTAGGGCGCGTCCGGTGGGAGCCCGGCGAGCCAGGCCAGACCGGCCTCCACGACCTGATCGCCCCCGACTCCCCAGCGTGCGAAGCCATCCTCGTAGGTGGCGAAGCCCTGGTCGAAGCCGAAGCGCCGATCGAGCCAGGGGTTCGCGACGAAGGCGGCCGTGCGGTAGCCCCCCGCCTGGAACACCTCGGCGAGGGTGTCGAAGGCTTCGGGAAGCACGTCGCTCTCGCGGAGGTCCCGTACGAGCTCCTGCCCGGCCACCATCTGGGCGCCGGGATGCGTGAGGATTCCGTGCTGGCTCGGATGGAGCCCGGTGAAGAGGCTGGCGACCGACGGTTTGGTCCAGGGCGCCGGGCTCGAGGCGCGCTCGAAGAGCCAGGCGTCGGCGGCGAAGCCGTCGAACCGGGGCGTTGCGGCCGGGCCGCCGTAGACACCGGTGCGGTCGCGTCGCCAGGTGTCGTTCAGCACCAGCACGACACTCGCGCCCTCCGGGGCCACGCCCCAGTCGAGCGGGTCGCAACGTTCGACGGCGACGGGCTCGGGCTCCGTTCCGCATGCGGCGAGCGCGAGCCCGGCGACCAGCACGGCCAGACGGCCCGGGCGCACCCGGGTCTTCCGGGCCGGGGTCGTGCGGCAGAGGACAGGGCGGCGGGCGGGCCTCACGGGATGGCGCGCGGCTCCTGCTCGATCGTGTCCACCGCCTGGCCGTCCGGGTTGTAGACGGTCCAGCGCGGTGCGGCCGCCGCGAGCCCTCGCGCCCGCGCTCCGTTCGCCACCGCGTACGCGCGCGCCGAGCGGTAGCCCTCCAGCCGCGCGGCGAGCTCGCGGGCGAGCGCGGATTCTCCGCGGGCCTCGGCGAGCGCCACGGCGGCCTCGCCCACCCGGACTGCGTCGGGGAAGCGCGAGCCCGAGGCGTAGGCGGCGGCCAGGGTGTCGAGCACGTGGGGGTCGCGCCGACCCGTCTGGCGGACCGCCTGCTCGGCGAGCTCGATCGCGCGTCGCGGATCCCGGACCACCGGGTTCTCGTGCGTCGCGCGCAGCCAGGCCAGATTGTTCAGCGCCACGAGCCAACCGGGGCGGAGCTCGAGCGCCTGCCGGTAGGCCGCGATGGCGCGTTCGCTCTGCCCGGCGCGTTGATGCACCCAGCCGAGCATGCGATAGGCCTCGGGAGTCGGATGGAGCGCGATGCTCTCCTCGATCCGCCGCAGCGCCACCTCGTGGTCGCCGTCCTCGGCCGCCAGGACCCCGGAGTTCATGCGCACCACCGCCGACTCGCGACCGAGCCAGCGCAGACGGGCGTCGGCCTGCTCGACCCGGGCGCGGTCGCCTCGCGCCAGCGCCTGACGGAAGCCGTACTCCTCTTCGAGCGTCCCGAGCACCAGCACCGCCACGCCGATCGCGCCGGCCACCCACACGAGCGGCCCCGCGAACCGGGCGGCCGCACCGAGCGGAGCCGGGCGTTGGCCCGCGTCGTCCGCCGCCTGCGAGCGGATCAGGATGCGGGCGACGCGCCCATCGCGGAGCTTCCAGATGGCGCCGTCGAGGATGAAGTGATGCAGATTCACGATCGCCGCAACCATCACCGCGAGTCCCGCGTCGAAGGGCAGCGACCCGAGCATGCCCGGGGCGAAGATCAACGCCGGGACCACCCAGATCGCCGCTCCGGCGAGTACGCACTTGGCCAGGTAGGGAAGGTGACCCGACCACGTCGGCGAGGAGCGGGCGTAGTAGCTCGTGACCCAGAGATATTGCACCGCGTGGCCCGCTGCGACCCACAGGAACGCGTAGGCCGCGTACTGCTGCGAGAGCGGCTCGACGCCCTGGAGCGCGCCGAGCTGGCGCGCCGCCACCGGAACCGCGAACCAGAGCGCCTGGGTGGCGGCCACTGCCGCCGCGGGTCCGAGATCGCCCCAGCGCGCCCCGGCACGGCGCAGTCCGAGGGCCGAGGCCGCATGGGCCACCAGCCAGACGGCCCCGATCGCGAGCATGAGCGGCGTTCGCACGGCGTCCGGAATCCCGAGGGACAGGAAGGTGAGGTCGGTGCCGTGGTAGCCGATCGGTGCGTAGTCGGTCTCGGGCACGGCGCCGTGGATCGCGAGCAGCGTCAGCCCGAATCCCAGCAGGAACGCGGCGTGGATCCAGCGCTTGGTCGCCGGGGTGATCTCGACCTTGCGACGGCGCAGGAACATCAGCGCGATGCCGTAGTTCTGGCCGGTGTAGTGGTAGGGGCTCCAGGTCAGGTAGATCGTGAGGATCCACGATCCGATCCAGGCGTCGTTCAGGCCGGCGACGAAGGCCGCCGCGAGGCCGAGCGTCGCCCAGACCGCGAAGATCGCATAGGCGCGGCGGTTCTCGCGCGATTCGTAGACCCGGAGCAGGGTGGCGCCGTAGTGCGGAGTTCCCGAGACCAGGGCCAGCAGCGGCGCCAGACCGTAGGGCAGCCACGAGCGTATCTCGGGGCCGGCGATCGCGAGGATCGAGAAGATGGCGGCGTAGCCGAGCCCGGCGCCGAGCACGAGATCGGGGAGCGGGCCGTAGAGCCAGGCCTGGGAGCGCTGCGGGGCGACGGCGGACACCCTCGGAGTATCGGTGAGCCGCCGATCGCGATCAATTCGCTTCCCGGCTCGTGCCACGCCGGCGACGCCAGCCGCCGAGCACCCGCGCACCGCCTGCCCACGCCATGCCGGGTGCCGACGGGCGAAGCCGCGACGGCACGTTATCGTCTGGACGCCGCGGAGCCGGCGTGCAGCGATTCGGATCAGACCGAGTCCGAGAGTCCGAGGACGGGCCGGCCGTCCAGCCACCGGCGCTCGTCGGGAGTCGCTCGCTGGATGTCGATCGTCGGCACGCCTGGCGGCAGCCCCGTCGTCCGCAGGCCCGCCACGCGCCCCAACACCCGATCTGGAGACCCCGATGCAGCCCCGTGAAGCCCTCTCCGTCGACGAGATCGCGCTCTCGGACATCGACTTCTGGACCCGCCCGATCGAGGAGCGCGAGGGCGCTTTCGCCACCCTCCGCCGCGAGCGTCCGGTGTCGTTCCACGAGGAGCCCGACACGGGGCTCTTCCCGCAGGGCCCCGGGTACTGGGCCATCACGCGCCACGCCGACATCCTCGAGGCCAGCCGCCAGCCCGAGGTGTTCTGCTCGGGCCAGGGCAGCAACATCGCCGATCTGCCCCAGGAGTTCCTCGAGTTCTACGGCTCGATGATCAACATGGACGATCCCAAGCACGCGCGGCTCCGGCGGATCGTGTCGCGGGGCTTCACGCCCCGTCGGCTGAAACAGCTCGAGGACGACGTGCGGCGTGCGGCGCGCGAGATCGTGGACGGCGTGATCGAGAAGGGCGAGTGCGATTTCGTCACCGAGGTGGCCGCGGCGCTCCCGCTCAAGATCATTTGCGACATGATGGGCATCCCCGAGAGCCAGTACCGCTTCGTCTTCGACAACACCAATCGGATCCTCGGGGCCGGCGATCCCGAGTACGTGCCCGATCCGGGCGGAGTGATCCCCGCGCTGCTGAAGGCCGGGAGCGATCTCGCCGAGCTCGTCCAGGACCTCGGCCGCCATCGCATCGATCATCCGACCGACGATCTGACCTCGGCCCTGGTGAACGCCGAGATCGAGGGCGACCGGTTGAGCAGCCAGGAGCTCGGCTCCTTCTTCGTGCTGCTGGTGGTCGCCGGCAACGAGACCACGCGCAACGCGATCGCCCACGGGATGAAGGCACTCTGCGATCATCCGGCCGAGCGGGCGCGCTGGCAGGCCGATTTCGACGGTCTGGCGGCGACGGCGGTGGACGAGATCGTGCGCTGGGCGACCCCGGTGATCCACTTCCGTCGGACGGCCACGCGGGACACCGAGCTCGGCGCCCACGCGATCGAGAAGGGCCAGAAGGTCGTGCTCTGGTACAACTCGGGGAACCGGGACGAATCGCTCTTCGACGCGCCCTTCCGGTTCGACGTCGGCCGGAATCCGAACCCCCACATCGGCTTCGGCGGTCCCGGCCCCCATTTCTGCCTGGGGGCCCACCTCGCGCGACGCGAGATCACGGTGATGTTCCGCGAGATCTTCGAGCGGCTGCCCGACATCGAGGTCGCGGGTGACGCCGACCGCCTGCGTTCGAACTTCATCCACGGGATCAAACACCTGCGCTGCGAGTTCACGCCGGGCGCGCCCCGCGCCGATTGATTCGCGTCGCGCTCGGGGCGTTCGCGGCTCCCGCGGCACTGACGGCATTGACGTCGCTGGCGGCAGTGACGGCATTGACGGGCTCGGCGCTGCTCGCGTCGGGCGCCGCAGCCGCGCCGGCGCCCGGCGCCTTCGAGCATTTCGAGCGCGAGCTCGACCGCACCGTCGAGACCGCCATGCGCGAGCACGAGGTGCCCGGCTCGGCCGTCGTGGTGGTTCGCGACGGCGCGGTGGCGCTCGCGCGGGGCTACGGCTGGGCCGACCGCGAGCGCGGGATTCGCGTGGATCCTGCCCGTACCGTCTTCCGGATCGGTTCCGTCTCGAAGCTTCTCGTGGCCACGGCCGTGATGCAGCAGGTCGAGCGCGGGCGACTGGCGCTCGACCAGCCGGTGAATCGCGTCCTCGAGGCGTTCCAGCTCCCGGGCCCACGAGGCGCGCGGACCACCCTCGGGCATCTCCTCACCCACACGGCGGCCTTCGACGATCGCTTCGTCGCCATCGCGCGGCGTCGTCCCTCAGAGCTCGATCCGCTCGCAACGCATCTCGCCCGGCGCCTGCCGCGACAGGTCGCGCCGCCCGGCCAGGTGGTCCACTACTCGAACTACGGCATCGTGCTGGCGGCCCGGCTGGTCGAGCGCGCAGCGGGGCGCCCCTTCGAGACGGTCGTCGACGACGACATCGCGGCGCCGCTCGGCATGGCGCGCGGGGGCTTCGATCAGCCACTGCCCCCGGCGCTCGCGGCGCATCTCGCGATGGCGTACGCACGCCGGAACGGGCGAAGCGTCCCCGACCCGCCCGGCGAGGCCGCGTCGCAGGTCTGGCCGGCCGGCGCCTATGCGGCCACTCCACTCGACATGGCCCGCTTCATGCTTGCCCATCTCGGTGAGGGCGCGCTCGGAGATGCGCGCATTCTCGACGCCGCGACGGCCC